>JAAFHJ010000375.1 GCA_013298325.1 Myxococcales bacterium
ATCGGTTCCGTGGTTCCCATGGCGCCGCGGAGCGTCCGGAGGAATGCGGCGGCAAATTGCTCTTCCCGGGAGCCAAGGAAGCGGAACTCGTGGGCGGCTACGTTTCGAGTATGACCGCGCTCGCGCGCTCCAACAAAAACAACCGGGCGGGTGATACTCCAATCCGCCGTTCCACGACCCCACGCCGTAGAAAGGTTGGTCGAGTTCCAATTCTGGTCCTTGAGGCTGGCCCCATCCACGAAAAGTGCTTCTGCAAGACGGAGTTCTCGTTCACTGAGTTCTCCCCAACCGCCGCCCTTTGCGAGCGCAATAAATAGCTCAAGGAGGCCGCTGAAAGGCCGAGCCCCACCAGCCAAGAGTTCGTGGCGCCACAAATGTGTGCGCGCGAGGTGCTCAATCAGGTGGGTCTTCCCCACGCCATTGTTGCCGACCAGGCAATGAAAGCGACGCTCGGGGTCGAAGCGCACGTCGAAGGACAGATTCGCTTCGGTTTTCTCAGCCTGGAAAGACGTGATCATGGCTGCGCCGAACAGGCCACCAAGGAGCAAACGCTGTCAAGCGCCCACTGTCGGCCCGCCCGCACGGCGCAGGACCGGCCCCTCGTCGCATCGGACGCGCACCCCCTCGCATGCGCTTGACAGCACAACCGTCTTTCGGTTTCCTCGGCGCCATGGCCAAGACCCCCAAAGAATCCTCGGCAGATGCTGTGCGTGTGCCGTTCACAAATACCGATGGCCAAGCGGCCTTTCTCCACTTCTTGTCGCTCGCGGAAGCCCGCGTTGCCGCTGGGAAACTGCCGCGTGCAGCGCGGGATGTCTCCGTCGTTCGCGTGAATGTATCGCGCGGCGTCGCGGCGGTGCTTTCGCGGGAAGAGGCGATCCGCGCGAAGATGCCTTCCGCCGATTTTGCTTCGCTTGCGGAGATTCCGGCCCTCGCCGCCGCCCTCGACTTCGCGGCGGGCCGCGTCCCCGTCGAGATGAGCGATGGCGAAATTGGGGCGCTCCTCGCCGAGGTTCGTCCCCTCCGGAAGCTCACACTCCTTCAGTTGGATGTGTTTGCCGGTTTGTCGCTCGTCCCCGCCGATCGCGTGGCGACGATCCGCTCCGGATCGGGCCCCTTGGACAGCGCGCGAGATGCCGTCGCTATTGCCGGTGTCTTTGCCGAATTCTCAGGGGCGATCGCCGGGAAACACCCCTTTACCGATGAACAGCTCGCCACCCTCGCCGATCTTGGCAACCGCCTCGTGCGCGCCATTGCGCCGACGGCGGCGAAGGACGGCCCGGCGACCGTCGGCAGCGAAGCGGCGCTCCGCGATGCCTTCTACGGCGAAGTGATCGAGCGCTACGAGGCGGCGCGGGAACTCGGCGTGATCGGCTTCGGCCTCAAGGAGCTCGACGCCCAGGTGCCGCCGGCCCACGCGCGGACGAACGCTCCGAAGAAGACCAAGAAAGACGGCACCCCCGAGTAAGTCGGTCTTCGCCCGCACATGAAAGAGCCCCGGCTGCCTCCTGGCGCTGGGGCTTTTCTGCGTCGTCTTTCAAGCCGTCACGACCTCGGCTGCCTGGTTCTCAATCGAGGTCGAACATATCGAGGACCGAGTTCTTCGGGCGCTGCTTCTTCGTCACGCGATCGCGCGCGGCGATCAGCTCCTCGCCCACCTTCGCATCCCGGATGCCGAGCCCGCCTTGCGAGATTCCTCCGACGATGTCGATCGTAGCGGCCTGAAACACGCACCCGTTGTCGGAGAACAACCAGACCCGATAGGCCAACGCGTCGGGCGCGTCTGACGCTTCGCTCGCGTCGTAGACGTCCCACACCTCGACGTCGCACATGCCTTCGTCCTGGGCCTCCTCGCTGAAGATCGCTTCCGGCGGCCCGCTCTGCCCGACTCCATCGAGCAAGAACGCCACCGCCTGTCGCTCGAGCCCGACGAGGTCGTCGACCGACTTGAGGATCCGCCCGTTGCGAAACGCGAGCGGGAACGCGTGCGGCAAGGGGGGCAGGTCCTTGGCCATCCGGGTCTTCTTGACGTGGTCGCCGATCGCTTTGATTTCTGCAGGGGTCATGGCGGGCGATGGTCGCAGAACCCCGGCGGGAGTCCATCGCTGGAACCGCCGAGCATGCGTCATTCCCTTTCCGACCGGTTCCGATTACGCGGCAGCCATGTCGCCTCGCCGCCCACTACGCCTCGTTGCCGCCTTGGCGTCGCTGGTTGCGGCGAGCAGCGTTGCCCGCCCCGCGGCGGCGATCCGCCCCTTTGTGACCGACGATGCGCGTGTCGTTGGCGGGAAGCTCGTTCAGCTTGAGACGTGGGTCTACGTCGATCGCGACGGCCTCACCCACAACGCGCTCGCCGCCTTCGGGCCGACGAAGTGGCTCGAGCTGACGACCGGCGTCGTCCACGGCTACCGGCGTGGGGACGGCTACGGGCTGACCGGTCCGATTCTTCAGGCGAAGGGGCTCCTCCTCGCCGCAAAAGAGAACGATCACCCGGGCTTCGCCGTCGCCGGCGGTGTGCTCCCGGCCGTCGGTTTCGGGAGCTTCCGCCCGTCGGCCGCGACCGGGTTCGCCTACCTCGCCGCCACCGAAAACCTCTGGAAAGAGGCGATGCTCATTCACGCCAACGTCGGCTTTGTCGCCAGCCATCACCGCGGGATCACGCTCGGCATCGGCACGCAGGTCAAAGTCTACGAAGGGCTCCACGCGGTCGGCGAGTTCGTCTTCGGCGATCCCTACAATGCGGAAGCCCGCAATCCGGCGATCCAGCTCGGCGGGCGCTACCTCTTCAGCGATCACGTCCAGATGGACGCCACCTTCGGGACGACGCTCACCGCCCCCGCGGGGATGGCCGGCGTCGCCCCCTGGGGGACCCTCGGGCTCCGGCTCGTGAGCGGCGAACTTTGGTGAACGGTCGGTCGGGCTCGCGCGTCCGTCCGCGAAGCGGGAGACGGCGCCGAGTTCGACGCAAACGTAGTATCCCCGGGCCGATGCGCGCCGTGCCGTTCTTCGTTCCGCTCCTCGCGCTCGCGCTCCTCGGGTGCCACCCGTCGCAGGCGTTTGAGTCGACGGTGCAGATCACCGCGGTGACCCACGTCGCCACCGCGGAGAACGGCGAGGTCTCGCTGGTCGACGTCGAAGTGGAATGGGATCCGTGCCCCGGTGACCAATTCCAGATGATCCGCGGCGGGAACGCCTTCGCCGCCTGCGTCGCCAAGTACCCGACGGGGACCTACGTACCGGTCGAGGTCGTTCGGTTCTTTGACGCCGCCAACGGGCGCTACCGGTGGGATATTCAGAAGCTCGGCGATTGCCCGCGCACCATCGAGCCCGAGTCGGAGGGGAGCTATGAAAAATCACAAGAGTGCGCACCCGTGGAGGCCTACGGCCACCCGATCGGCTTCGAGTGCAGCCGCCGCCCCTTCCGAAACCTCGTCGCGACCTGCCCGTGGATGGCGCGCTAACCGAGCTGCCTTCTTGGCTCTCGCCCTTGCCGGGTGCGCGTCGTCTTCGCCGCCCGTCACGCCGGTCGCTCCCCCCGCGGAGACGCCGGAGCGACCTACCCCGACCGCTTCGGCGGTCGCATCCGCCCCATCGGCCAGTCCTGACGCTGCAGCACCGGCGCAGGAAGACGTGCGTTTCCTGTCGTTTCGGCGATCTGCGCAGGCGGAAGACCGTATTGGCGCCGGCGATGGCGCCTTCACCCCGGACGGCAAGCCCGATCTCGCCTTCACGCTCGTCGTCCGCGGAACGGTGACCGCCCTCTTCCTCGCGTCCGTCGATGCCCGCGGCGGCGCAAATGGCGTCTTTCAGGCCGATACGCTCGTCGGAAAGACCTTCCAACCGAGTGAGCTCGCCGTCGCCTTTCGGGGCGACCGCACGGCCGGCCTCGGCGTCTTCGATGGCGTCACCCGCGTCAACAGTGCCGACGGAGCGTTGCCCGCCGCGGCACTTGCCCACGGCGAACACGCCCTTCTGCTCTTCGTGAGCGCCGCCGCCGGCGCCGCCCCCGGGAACGCGCTGCGCGTGTACGCCCTCGATGGCAACGGCCAGCTCGTCCGCGGACCGACCCTCGATCGCTAGTTGGCGTGGAAGCGGCGGCCCTTAGCGCGCGCGCTTGGTCACGAGTTTCTCCCCGCGCCCCAGCGCGAGGACGTGGGGCGGAGGCTCGTGAATGTCGTGGACGAGACCGACAACCGCCATCGCGCGGAGGATCAAGTAGGTCACGTCGAGCTCCCACCAATAGAAGCCCTGGCGGGTGCTCTTGCAGTAGAAGTGGTGATTGTTGTGCCAGCCTTCGCCGAGCATGATGAACGCAAGAAGCGGATTGTTCTTGCTCTCATCGACGGTCTTGAAGCGCCGGCTCCCGCGCCAGTGGGCGAGGCTGTTCACGGCGAACGTCGCGTGCCAGATAAATACGCTCGGGAGGGCAAAGCCAAAGAGCAACCCGTGCCAGCCGGCGGCGAGCGTCCAGACGAGCGCGTAGAGCACGACGGGGACGACGTGGTAGCGGTCGAGCCAGACCAATTCCTGGTACTTGGCGAGGTCGGGGATGCGCTCGATCTCGGTACGATTCCACCGGCGCGAGAGGATCCAGCCGACGTGGGAATAGAGGAACCCCTTCCGCTTCATCGAGTGGACATCCGGTTCTTTGTCCGAATACCGGTGATGATGGCGGTGATGGGCGGCCCACCAGAGCGCCCCTTTTTGAATCGTCGTCTGCGCAAAGAAGGCGAAGACGAACTGCATCGCCCGCGACGTCTTAAAAGTCTTGTGGGAGAAGTACCGGTGGTAGCCGGCCGTGACCCAAAACATTCCGAAAACATAGGCGCTTGCCGTGTACGCGACCGCGCGCCACGAGAGCCCAAGGGCAAAGATTCCGACGACCGCGGCGAGATGCACGAGCAAGAAGGGGATGCTCGCACTCCAGTCGATGCGGTCGAGTTCCTCCCCGGTAGGCGCCTGCGTGGTGGGGCGAGCCCCTTCGGAAACCAGGGGCGGGGACGTCATCGACCAGCCATACGCTTCCGCGTCGCGCGGCGGTTAGGTTTCCCGTGGTCCTTGCGTGCGGCTCAGGCCCGAAGGCCCACGACGAACAAAAGAAGCGCGCCAAGGTCGGCGGCGACCATCGACCAGCCGATGCGGCGGAGGTGCTTGGCGCCGGGGCGCACGAGCAACAAGACCGCGGTGGCGATCGCGGGCGGGACGAGGCCGATGGGCCAAAGCACGTGGCCGTAGGTGGCGCTCGCGATGCCCGCCACCCCCGCCGTCACGGCGACGGCGACAACCGCC
>JAAFHJ010000376.1 GCA_013298325.1 Myxococcales bacterium
GTGCGGAAGATTTCATGGCGGCGGCAAACCTTCCATTGTGCCTGGCGGTAGGGGCTCGCGGAACGCAAAAAGGATCTTTCCGGCGAGCGCCCGAATGCTCGTTTGCGGGGCCGTTCCCCGCTAGCCTGCGCCCCGCGTATGCGCCCCCTTTTCCTTGCCCTCGCCCTCGCGTTGCCGGTCGCCTGCACGTCGCTCCCGACGATCACGGAGCCGCCCGTCGATGCTGGCGCCGACGCGTCCCTCGACGCAACCGCCGACAGCACCCTCCCCGACAGTGCCCTCCCCGACGCCGGCCCCCCTGACAGCGCCCTCCCCGACGGTGCGCCCTCCGACGGGGGCGATGCGGGCACCGCTACTGATAGTGGCCCCGACGATGCGGGCTCGACCGTCGATGGACTCCGCGCAGGATGCAGCGGCTCGCGGGGGGCGGTGTCGCTGCCGCAAGTCGCCCTCACGGCGACGTCGGTCTACTGGGTCGGGCCGGCGTGCGGGGCTGGCGACGGCACCCCCGTCCTCCACAAGACCGCACGCACGCGAGTCGCTTCCGGCGCCCCCCTATGCGGCCAAGGGGTTGAATTTGTGCTTCCGCTCGGCGCTCCGGCCTTTCTGCTCCCCACGAGCGCAGGGGTCGCAGTCCTGACGCATGCGCGCAAGGTGTTCCGACTCGACGAAGCGACCGGCGCCCTATCGGAGCAGACGTTCGGCGCCGCACTCCCGCCATCGAACGTGATCGGCGCTGCCGTGGCGATCGGTCTGACGGCCGAGAGGGCGCTGGCGATCGCGTGGATCTCCGCGGGTGGAACACCGCACTACGATTTCGCCGGAGGTACGCTGACCGGAGCAAGCGGTCAGGCGCACGTCGGGATCGCGGTGACGGATACCCCGTCGGCCTACTTCGCCGAGATTCGCAGCGGGCAGCTCAATATCGAAAAGAAACCGGGACTTACGGCCACTGCGAAGAGCGCGAACGTAACGCCGGTCGCCCAAATCCACGTCGCCGGCCCGATGTTCCTCGTCCGTCAAGGGACGACGCTTTCGTCCAACGTCGGGGGGGACACTCTCGTTCCGCTCCCGGGTATCGTCTCCGATGGGCTCGCGCCGGCCGTGAATGCACCGGGAGACGTGGTCAGCTTCCAAGCCGCTGAGGCTGTTACTCAGCTGTCGCTCGTCAGCCAAGTGGCGAACTCCTGGGCGGCCAAGCCGCTGGGCAGTGCGACCCCCTTCGTTGGCATCGGGAGCGCCGTCAGCGCCGCACCCGGCTCGATGGTCGATGTTGCGACGACGGGGACTTGCCCCGCTACCGGCGATTCCTTCATCAACTTCGAGCGTTTCGTGAAGTAGGCCTACGCGCCGAGCGCCTTTGCGAGGGCGCTTGCGAGGGTTGCCGATGCGGCCCGGTGGTGGGCGAGCCAGTCGGCGCGACCGCCGGGGCCGGTTCCGTTGGCGATCGCCAGAAGCGCCCCCGCGGGGACGCTCCGCGCGCGCGCTGCGGCAAAAACGGCCGCGAGTTCCATGTGTTCCACGGAATGCTCGCCGGTCACCAGCGGCGGCTGCTCGGCGACGGTCACCCCCGGCGTCGTCGCGACCGAAACCCGCGGAAGCCCGGCGAGCGGCGCGCGCGAAAGCACGGCGAGCGGCGAAGCCGGCAACGGATCACCGACCCCCGCCGGAAGCTCGGTGCCAACCGGCGCGGCGAGGGCCGCCTGCCGGGCGACGACCAGATCGCCGATCGCGAGCGCTGCGCCCGGGTAAAACCCTGCAGTCCCTACAAAAAGGAGCGACTCCGGTTGATGGCGATCGAGGGCGGCGATCGTCCCTAGCGGCGCTTCCAGGAGCCCAATGCCGACGGCGGCGAGGACGACATGCTCGCCGAGCCGCTCGCCGAGGGCGGCACGAAGGGGGGCGAGCTCCGGTTCAAAGGCGGCAACGACGAGAAGCATCCCGCCGTTCTACTCAGAAAATCTGCACGGTGTCGCCGCTCGCGGTCGCGCAGAGCCCCTCGGGCGTCGGCGATCCGGTGGTCCGCAGGATGTCGGCGGGGGCGAGCGCCTCGGGGGTGCCGGCGAGTTCGCTCGCGAGGACGCGCACGAGGCTCCGCTGGAGTTTCGTCACGAAATAGCAAGGGATTTTCGGTTCTTGGTGGCTATTGCCGACGCCGGAGTCGTCGGTCAAGAACAGGTAGCGACCGCCGGTCACGAGGGCGGCGCTCCGCATGGTCCGCTCGAGGAGGTCGTCGACGCCGCTCGAAGCGACCGGATAAATGTGAATCCCCTGCTGGTGGGCGCCGACGATCGCCTGCTTCATGGCGCCGGCGTTTTCCTGGTGGTGGGGCGCGTCGCCGACCCAAAAGGCGACCTTCGCGACGTCGCCTCCGCTCCGCCAACCGAGCTGGGGGAGCGCGGCGAGCCCCTTTTCCGGGCTCTCGGGGATGTCACCGCCGCCGCCGGCCGCCTGGGCGCCGAGGGTCGCCGTGAAGGCGCGGGGATCGCCGGTAAAATCGAAGCTTTTGACGACGTACTCGTCGCCCGCGTCCCGGTAGAGCACGAGCGACCAGCGCTGGCTCGCCCCCGGGAATTTGTCGGCGACCGCTTTGGAAATGCCCGCAAATTCGGCCGTTAAGTAGCGGAGTTCGTCCCCCATGCTGCCGGTCGTGTCGAGGACGATGGCGGCGTCGACGGCGCTGTGGGGGCTCCGCCGGCCGGGGGCGAATTCGGCGGCGGCAGCGTCATACTCGGCGCTCGAAAAGGCAGGGGCGCCGGGGACGGCGGCGGTCGTCGCCAGATACTTGTCGAAAAACGAGTAGTTCAGCGCGTCATCCCAGATCCCTGCCGTGAGCACGCCGGCGCCAACTTGGGCGCTCTGCTCGCCACCGGCGCTGCCCGGGGGCGGCGCCTCACCGGCACCAACGTCGACAAATCCGTCCCCCGACCCACCGGTGGAGCCCCCTTTGCTGGGGCCGCTCGCGTTGGTTTGCGACACCCCCGCGGACGACGACGACTCCGACGTGCTGCAGGCAAGCAGCGGAACCCCAAGAACCAGCGCCGAAAGCACACGCAGATAAATCTTCATGGCGGCCCTACTGCGGCGCGCATGCCAGCGAAGATTTGCAGAAGTTTGCGCAGCACGTTCGGCGTTGCGACCTGGCAGCACCGTCGCGGCTGGCACACGGCACAAACGCGACAAAGGCCCGGCAGAACGCCGAGCCCTTGGGATCTTCGACCGTACCTTCCCGAACTACTTACGGAAGCGGGACGGGTACACGTCTTGGGAAGCGCGCCCCTTGAGGACGTCGTCGTCCGGGTGGAGGCGAAGGGCGCGCTCGAGGAGGAGCGCCTCTTCTTCGGCGTGCTTCGGATCGGGGAGGCAGCACTCGACGGGGCAGACCGCCTGGCAGGCCTCGTGGTCGTAAAACCCGACACATTCCGTGCAGAGCTCGGGGTCGATCACGTAGATCTCGTCCCCCTCGCTGATCGCGTCGTTGGGGCACTCGGGCTCGCAGGCGCCGCAGTTGATGCAGTCCGCAGTGATGTAGGTCGCCATATTGCGGGCGCGTTCTACCGCAGTCGATGCCGTTCCGCACCCGGGATCCGAAGCCGCCGCGCCGTTTCGCGCGGAGTTTGTCTCCGGCCGGCGCGACGGATCGGAGAACACGTGCGATAACTCGCGCTCGTCGAACGTAAGTCGCCTTAAAGGCCCGGTTGGGGACGCTCACCGACGTTTCCACCGTTCCATATTCCTTCCGAAGAGCCCCGCGATGCCGCTACGCCGCCCCATTCTTCTCGCCCTCCCCCTCCTTCTTGGCGCCGTTGCCTGCGGAACCGCGGAAGAATCGGCCGACGATTTCGGCGACGACTCGCACACCGCCGAGAGCGACTTGACCGTGGCCGAACGGACCGCCCTCTGCGGGAAGGTCGCGCCGGCGCGCCCGTGGACCGCTGCCGAGGGGGATCGCCTGCTCCAAGAGGTCGTCGCGCGGTTTACCGCCCTAAAGAGCGAAAACGACGCGTTGATTGCGTCCCGCGGCGTCGGTCGCTTCCTGGGCGTTCGCACCGCAATTGCGAAGAAAATCGACGCCGGGGACTTCGCCGGCGCCGCCGCCGACCTCGCGCCGTACATCAAGAAGGACGCGAAGGGGGTCCCCGTCGCGTCGGCCAACGCCATCGCCCGCGAACTTGCCGGAACCAGCTGCATCGGCCGCGCCTACGCGATTCTCCGCGAGGCCTACGCGGCGATCGGTCGCTCCAGCGAGTGGGACGCCATCGAAAAATGCGGGCGCGCCTGGGACAGCGACGGACTCCACGTCCAGGACGCCCTCATCCGCGACGGATGGAAATCGCCGTCGCTCGGCTTCGTCACCGACCGCGCAAAGCTCCCGGGGACTGCCGACGAGCGCGCCCTTCACCAGGGCCTCGTTTCGTCGGCCGGCAAGAAGTACTTCGGCGTGCCGGTCGCGCCAAACCTCCTCGCCGACTTCCTGCCGACGCCGGGAAGCACGACCGCCAAAAAAGACGCCGCCCTTCTCGCCCTCGGAAAGTCGAAGTTTCTCGCGTTTGGCACGTTTCGAGCCGCCTTCCACGTCCCGCTCGTCGTCCCGGCGAGTGTGGTCCCCGCGTCGCTCGCCCCGGCCGGCAGCGCCGGTGTCGCCTGGAAAGCGGCGAAAGATCGCGGCGAGCCTTTCATCTTTGAATCCCACAGCCTCCGCCAGCCCTGGGACCCGACGAATTTCGAAGTTCGTCCGATGACTGCCGCCATTCAAGAGACGATGAACGGCACGGTGATTTATGCGACGGGGACGCTCTTGTTCGCCCCGTTCAGCGCCGAAGTCCGCCCGTAATCAGCGCGAGGGGGCTTCCAGCCAAAACGGGAGCCCCGAATACCGAAACGAACCGCGTGTCGGCAGCGGATACCTCCCCGCGCGAAGCGCCGCCCGAAGCGCCGCAGACGTCGGCGGGCCCTTGGGGGTCGCGCACCGTGCCGGGATCGACCAGGCGTCGGTGCACCCCAGGTATTCGCCAAGGGCTTCAATCGCTTCCGCGAGGACGGCAAACGCGTTGGGCCCCGAACGAAACGAGACGCCGTTCTCTTCGGAATCGGGCAGATCAACTTCGATCTCAAGGACGCCCGAGTCCCGCACGTAGAAGTGCTCCAGGTAACCGGCAGCGACGGGACAGTGCCGCGCGTAGACGAGCATCAGCCCACCGCTCGAAACGCGAACCATTCCCGCAAGTTCTTCATTCAACACCATGTCGGAGCCCGCTTCGAGGGGGAACCTACTAGGGATGA
>JAAFHJ010000378.1 GCA_013298325.1 Myxococcales bacterium
TCATTCACGCATTTTCGCGAACGCAAGGTTGCGCGTTTTGCGCCGGCCCGCGCTTACGTCTAGTTCCGCGCGCAGCGCCCGCCGAAGGCATGGTAGCGGCGCGTCGTGGTGAGCTTGAGAGAGGCCGGGTAGGTCGCCCCCTCTTTGGTCACAAACCCGCCGCCCGCCTGAGCGACCGGGACGTGCATTTCGTAGCTACCGCTCTGTGTGAGGTAGCTCCCAGAGATCACGTAATCAAAGAGGGTACCAACGAGGTCAGAATGGCCGAAAGGTCCGTTCCCCGACGGGCGCCGACCGGGCGACGGGAGGAAAGCCGTGTCTTCGTTCGTCGGCGAATTCCGATTGGGAATCTTATAGTTATACTGGTGGGTGGCGTAGATATTGCCCCAGTCGTTGCGGGTCGTTGGCGGATTACCAACGTTCCCCCAGGGCCACCTCCGCGCGGTGTCGCCCCCGCTCCAGGCATAGAAAAGTTCTGCGGACGTCGGCAGCCGCTTTCCGTCCATGGCGCACACCGCAGCGAGCATCGCCGGATAGACGCAATTCAGGACCTTCGGGTCGAGTTCGTCCTGGCTATGCACCGACACGATATCGCCATTGAGGTCTTCACCGACCTTCGGCTTCCAGAACGTCGATCCGCCGCCCACATTTCGAAAGCAGCCGCGGCCATCGCTCGTGCCAAGGACCTGCGAGGAGCCAAGAAGCACGTAGGCTTCGTTCCAGTTCGTAGGCAGGTAGGCGTCGTTGTCGGCGGAAAACCAGGCGGGCCGGTTTGCCTGCACCCAGGCGCGTAGATTGCCGTTGGTGCGCTCAAGGGCGGCGCGCATTCGCCCGGCAGTTACCTGATATTTATCAAGTTTGTAAGCTCCCCCCGATGCCGCGGGGCGCGCGACGCTCACTTCTGCGCAGCAGCTCTCGTGATGGGCGTTCGGGTCGCCGGGCTCGCCGGAACCGCAGGTATCGCCGCCAAAATGGCGCGTGCACGAAGACGCCTCTTTGCACGTTCCGTCGTAGCCGCACCCATCGCTCGCGCAATCACCGTTGATCACGCAAGCCTTCGTAGTCGCGCATTTCTTTCCCGATTGTCCCCCGCAATCAACGTCGGTTTCTGTACCGTTCTTTCGACCGTCAGAGTTCGTCGGAGCGGCGCAGCGGAGCGTCTGCTGGGGCCCCGTCGGCTTGCAGACGAGACTGGTACAATCTGTATCTTTTACGCAGATTCGCGTGTCGCCGCAGGTCCGCCCGCTCGTGCCGCCGCAGTCGACGTCGGTCTCGTCGCCGTCTTTGACGCCATTGTTGGCCGAAGCAGAAACACAGGTTTTCCCAGTACAATTGACGCTTACGCAGTCGGCGGCCACCACGCAGGACTGGCCAACGTCGCAGGCAGGGGCCGTCGGTCCGCCGCAGTCGACGCCGGTTTCGTCCCCGTTTTTCCGCCCGTCGACGTGGGTCGCCTCGACGCACGCGACGATGTTGCAGGATCCGCTCGCGCAATCGCCGTCAAGCGCGCACCCTTTCCCAACGACACACAATGGGGCCCCAGCGCCGCCGCAGTCGACGTCGGTTTCGTCGCCATCACGCTTGCCGTTTGCAGCGCCCGGGGAGCAGACGCCGCGTTCGCAGTTGCGGGACCGGCAGTCGGCATCGGCCGCGCAGGCCCTCCCCATGCTGCACTTCGGTGCGGCGTTGCCGCCACAGTCGACGTCGGTCTCGGTGCCGTTTTTCCGTGAGTCCGAAGTCGACGCACTCCGGCACACCTCGTCGATGCAGGAGTCGGTCGCGCAGTCGGCAAAATCAGCACATGCCTGCCCAACGACACACTTCGGCGCGGCGGTTCCGCCGCAGTCGACGTCGGTTTCGTCGCCGTTTTTGATACGATCGGTGGCCGACGACGGAAGGGCTACGTCGGCTCCGGTGTCGGCAGGGCCGCTGTCTACCGCCGGAAGCGGAACACCCGCGTCGGCGGGCGTTCCTGCCGTCTCATCGCTGCAGGCGGGGGCGGCGAGCGCAAGCGAGACAACGCCAAAGGCGGAAAGCGCCAACAGTGTGCCTCGACCGGCCAGTGAATCGCGGCGAATTCGGGGCATAGAACAGCGTTTCGTCATCGGAGACTCCTGCCGAAGGGGCTGAGGCGGACCGTGGGGGCGATCCTTCGTTGCTCCGTTCGTGGACCGAAGTGGTCGAACCCCACACCCGGAGAAACGTTAACCGAAGAGGTTGCCACGGCCCCGCCAGCGAAGCGATCGCCGAATGGAGGAAGAGACCGATTTGATGCTCGCCCGCGAAAAAACGTGCCAGAAACCATCCATTCGGTCGACCAGGCGACCGAGCGGCGCGGGGCCCACAAACGGAAAACGGGGCGAGGTCTCCCCCGCCCCGCCCGTCGTCGAGAAAGAACTACTTCGAGCCGCTGCAGTACAGGTTCAAGTCGTCGACGACCTTCTCGGAGGCTTTCGCCATGGCGTCGCTGTCTTTGTTCATCTTCTCGAGGTCCTTCGCGAACGCGGCAAGCTTCGCCGGATCGGGCTCTTTGTCCTTTTCAAGAGCGGTCCCCTTCTTCCCGATCTCACCGAATTCTTTAAATTTCGCGGCGGCGTCGGTGTGTGCTTTCACGTAGGCCTTTTGAAGTTCAATCAGCTTTTCGTCGCTGAGCTTCACTTCGCTGACCGCCTTGTTGCTCGCTTCGAGGCCGTCGATGGCGGCCTTGACGGTCGCTTCTTTTTCAAAATCGATCTTTGCGACGGCGTCTTGACCTTTGTTGGCGGCATCGACGAGGGCGTTGCACTGCGCCACCTTGGACTGGCCACAACCGCTGACGGCGGCGGTAACCAGGGCGAGCGCAACGAGAACCGAGAAGCGTTTCATGAGAATTCCTGACGTAGGGGGATTCGAAGGGACGAAACTTTCAGAGGCCGACCGGATGCCAAATCGACTTGTGCTCGACGGCGCGTTCCAGGAAGCCGAGGCCCTGGCCGCGGCGGTCATCGAAGAACCATTCGCGGGCGACGGCGTGGTGGGTCTTCGTCCGGCGGACCGCGTCGGCAGAGCCGCGTTCCAGCTCGGCGAGGAGCGCGGCATCGTCCGAATAGGCTTCAATCGCGCGCACTTCGCGGTGCTTGACGAACCAGGGGGCGAGCTCTTTGGCGCGCCCGGTGAGTACGTTGATCACGCCACCCGGGAAGTCGCTGGTTGCGAGCGCCTCACAAAACGTGATGACGGTTCGCGGATCGAGATCGCTGCCGACGGCGACGACGGTGTTCCCCGCACAGACGAGCGGGAGGATCGCCGTCACGAGGCCGAGGAGCGGCAATTTCTGCGGCGCGAGCACGGCGAAGACGCCGATCGGCTCCGGCACGGTGAACGCGAAGTGGGGGCCGGCGACCGGGTTCGAACTCGCGAGGAGGGCGCCGATCTTGTCGGCAAACCCTGCATAGTACACCGAGCGATCGATCGACGCCGCGACTTCGAGGGCCGCTTCCGCTTCCGTGGCGCCGCCGCGGACGAGGCTGCGGACGAGTTCTTCGCTGCGGGCTTCGAGGATCTCGGCGAGCCGGTAGAGAATTTGCCCACGATTGTAAGCGGTTCGCGCCGCCCACTTCGGCTGCGCCGCCTGGGCGACCCCCATCGCGTCGCGGAAGTCTTTTCGGGAGGCGAGCGGGATGTTCGTCGTGTTTGCGTCGGCCGATTCCGTCGCCCCGACGACCTGAAAATAGCGGCCCGACTCGGAGCGCACGAAGGCGCCACCGACGTACATCTTCCAGGCTTTCGGGATGCTCAAGCGGTGCGTCACGACGTTCTCCTCGGCCCGTTCGGCCTTCACGATCTCCGCGCCGCCGCGGACAAAACCTGCCGGATTTGCTTGCTTTTCCTGAGTCTTTTTCATCCGACCACCTCCGAATAGGCGGCGAGGCCCTGGCGGCCCCCTTCGCGGCCGAGGCCCGACTCCTTGAAGCCGCCGAAGGGGCTCGTCGGATCGAACTTGTTGAACGTATTCGCCCAGACAACGCCTGCTTCGAGGCGCTGGGCCATGTAGAAGCTCTTGGAGCCCTTGTCGGTCCAGACGCCGGCGGAGAGGCCGTACATGGTGTTGTTCGCCTTTTCGATCGCCTCGTCGGGCGTGCGGAAGGTGAGGACGGTCAACACAGGGCCGAAGATTTCCTCACGGGCGATGCGGCACGATTGCGCGGCGCCGGTGAAAATCGTCGGCGGGAAGAAGAAGCCCTTGGACGGCAGGTCGTAGGTGGCGCTCCAGCGCGTCGCCCCTTCTTCCTCGCCAGCGGCGACCATCTCGTGGATCTTCCCGAGCTGCATCTTCGAATTGATGGCGCCGACGTCGGTGTTCTTGTCGAGGGGATCGCCGACGCGGAGCGTGCGCATCCGGTCCTGCAATTTGCGGACGACGATGTCGTGAACGCTCTCCTCGACGAGGAGGCGCGAGCCGGCGCAGCAGACGTGCCCCTGGTTGAAGAAGATGCCGTTGACGATGCCTTCAATCGCTTGATCAATCGGCGCATCGGCGAAGACGACGTTGGCCGCCTTCCCACCGAGCTCAAGGGTCAATCGCTTCTTCGAGCCGGCGAGCGCCTGCTGAATCCGCTTGCCGACGGCGGTCGACCCGGTAAACGCGACCTTATCAATGCCGGGATGGGCGGCGAGCGCAGCGCCGGTGGCCCCGGCCCCCGTGACGATGTTCACGACGCCCGGCGGAAGCTCGATCTCTTGGAAGATCTGGGCGAGCATCAATGCGGTGAGCGGCGTCGTCTCGGCCGGCTTGAGCACCACGGTATTCCCGCAGGCGAGCGCCGGTGCGATTTTCCACGCGGCCATCAAGAGCGGGAAATTCCACGGAATAATCTGGCCAGCCACGCCGAGCGGCCGCGCCTCGCGCCCCTGGAAGGCGTAGTGGAGTTTGTCGGCCCAGCCGGCATGATAAAAGAAGTGAGCCGCGGCAAGCGGGACGTCGATGTCGCGCGACTCCTTGATCGGCTTTCCACCATCGAGCGTCTCGACGATGGCGAATTCGCGGGCCTTCTCCTGGATGGCACGTGCCATACGGTAAATGTATTTCGCACGTTCCTTTCCGGACAGCTTGCGCCAGACGTTGTCGTAGGCGGCGCGGGCGGCGGTGACCGCGCGGGCGACGTCTTCCTCGTTGGCTTCGGCGACTTCGGCGAGCGTCTCTTCCGTCGCCGGATTGATGGTCGCGAAGTAGCGATTGCTCTTCGGCGCCGTCCACGCTCCATCGATGAACAGCTCG
>JAAFHJ010000379.1 GCA_013298325.1 Myxococcales bacterium
AACCTCGACGGGATCGAACAAAAGTAGTCCGACGGGCCGCCGCGGGGGGACCGAGTGTGCCGTTCTTGCCGAGCACATCGGACACAAACGAGGCGCTATGACACAAATGCCAGAGCGCGAGTCGGTTGCCCTCGGTGTAGGGTTCCGACTACGCTGACGCTGCGCGCCAAATAGGGCGCTTTCGTCGGTTTTCTCCACTTGGCGCGCCCCTTGCCTCGGTCGGCGCGCTTGAACCACGCTTCGGCTTTACCCGGTTCCGCCCTTCCCCCTGTGTCCGCAGAAACGCTGACTTCCCCTACGTCCCCCGCCGCTTCTGGTTTCACCGGAGCGTGGCGTGCGCTCGCAGGACTTCGCACCCGCCTCGCCGGGCTTGCCGCTCGGTCTTCGGACGGGGCGCTGGCAACGGCGATTTCGGTCGTGTTCTTCGTCGCTTCCGCGACGCCGCTGCTCCTGACGCCGGTCCCCCCGTTCCAGGACCTGCCGAACCACCTCGCGGCGATGACCATCCAGAGCGACCCCGGCCACTGGCCCGAGTTCGTCGCGAACGGGTACCTCAAGACGAACGCAGCGCTGTTCGCGTTCCTTGACGTCGTCGGGAGCCGGTTTGGCTTCATCGTGGCGGCGAAGCTGTTCGCGGCGCTGGTCCTTGCGGCGAATTCGTTCGTGTTTCCGCGCGTGCTCCTCGCGTTCGGCGGGGACGACACCCCGGCCGGCCGCGCCGATGCCCGCCGCCGGATGCTCGTCGGCAGCCTCTTCCTCTTCCCGATGATCCACAACTGGTTCGTCTCGATGGGGATGCTCGACTACGCGCTCGCGGTACCGCTTTCCTTGGGCTTTTTGGTCCTTGCGAAGGCACAGGCGGCCCAGCCCCGACCGCTCCGCGGCGTTCTCATGGCGGTCCTCGCCGTCGCGACCTGGTACGCGCACGTGTTTGCGCTCCTCGTCGCCGGGCTGATCGTCGTGCTGTATGTGCTGCATCCGGCTGGAGAATTCCGCCGCGCAAGCGTCTCACCGATGCGCGGGATCGTGGCTCGGGGGCTGCCGCTCCTTCTGCCGCTCGTGCCGGCAGCGCTCCTTGCCGCCTACTCGGTCGCGCTCCACGCGCTCGAGCCGCGCGGCGAGATGACCGGGAACTACGACTTCAACCTGTTCCTCCCGCCCTGGCAGATCGTCTATAATTTCTGGGCCGAGTGGTGTTACGGCTACACCTGGCTGTCGATCGCGAGCTTTGCGGTCGTTGTCGCCGGGCTGCTCGGCCTCCGCAACGCCAACCAAAAGGTCGCGTTTTTCTCGCCGGTTGCCCTCGCCGTCCTTGGCGCGATGTACATCTTCATGCCCTACGTGGCGACCAACTGGTTCCACGTCGACTCGCGCATGATCCCGTTCCTCTGGTTCGCGCTCCTCGTCCGCGTGCCGACGAAGCTCCCGCGCCTCGCCGCCCCGGCGCTCGTCTTTGCCGCGGCGACCTACTTCGTCGGTCTCGCCGTCGATTACAAACGCCTCGAAGGGGACCGCCAGGCGTTCCTCGCCGGCATCGACTCCGTCCCCGAGAACGCGACGCTCCTCCCGCTCATCTTCGATCCGCGCGGAACTTCAGAGAATACGCGGAATATGCTCCACCAGTGGGGCTACTACGTCGTCGCGAAGAAGACGGCGGCGCCGCTCCTGTTCGCCCACTCGAAGTCGTTCCCGCTGACCTACCGGGAGGCGCCCCCGGCCCGGTTCAACCACCTCGTCCTCGAAGACACCATGCGTGTCGCCCGGTCGAAGGCGGTGTTCTGCAAGGAAACCCACGGACTTGGCGGCGAGTGCGAGGCCCACTTTGAGAAGTTCTGGGCCGACTTCTGGGTCGACGCGACCGCCCGCTACGACACGCTCCTCCTGTGGGGCGCTTCGGAGGACGTGCTCCGCCAGCTCCCGCCCCGCTACGAACCGGTGCTCACCCGCGGAAAGCTGATGATCTTCCGCCGCTCGCCGAACACGCCGTCGCCGAAAGCGACCGCCCGGTTCCCCTGACCGTCTCCCCGCCACGCGAAACGCCGCCTCCCCTTTGGAAGGCGGCGTTTCGCGTTTCGCGCGCCTATTCGGCGCGTGCGGTGAACACAGCGACGCCGCCGGCCGGGATCACGACGAAGCCGTCGGCGATGCGCGGCTCGGGAGTGACCGAGGAAATTCGGAGCGCTGCGACGAAGGGGACCCGAAAGCGGACGGCGTCGCGGCTGCCGTTGCAGGCGACGTAAACCGCCTCTTTTCCGGGGACGGTGACGGCGAAGGCGAGGGTGGCGGCGTCCGGCGATTCCCAGTCGGCGTTCGAAATCGGGAGGCCGTCGGCGCGCAGCCAATGAATGTCGCGCTCCGTGTAGAAGGCCTCGGCGCTTTCGGCGGCGTCGAAAAACTCTCGGCGAAAGCCGAGGCAGGCGCTGGCGAACAGCTGGAATTCGTGAGGAACTCCGGCGTCTTCCCAGTCGACGTAGACCCAGGCTTCGTCCCGGCAGTAGGGGTTGTTGTTGCCGTCTTGGGTGCGCCAACGCTCGTCGCCAGCGACGATCATCGGGATCCCCTTCGCGAGGGCGAGCGTCAGGAACAGGCTCTTTGCGCGGCGGAGCCGGTTTTCGCGGATGGCGGGGTCTTCGGTGGCCCCTTCGGCGCCGCCGTTCCAGGAGCGGTTGTCGTCGCTACCATCGCGATTTTCTTCGCCGTTTGCCTGGTTGTGCTTGCGATCGTAGGAGACGAGATCGCGGAGCGTGAAGCCGTCGTGGGCGGTGATGAAGTTGACGGAGGCGAGGGGGCCGCGGGTCCGGAAGAGGTCGCTGGAGCCGCCGAGGCGGGTCGCGACGCGGCTGCGCACGATCGCTTCGCCGCGGAAAAAACGGCGAAGGTCGTCGCGGAAGTGGTCGTTCCAGTCGTGCCAGGGGGGCGGGAATGCCCCCGCGAGGGCGCCGGCGAGGTCCCAGGGCTCGGAAATGAGCTTCGCGCCGGCGAGCGCGGGGTCTTCGGCGATGGCGGCCATCAGGCGGGCGCGCGGATCGAAGCGGCCATCGTGGCCGCGGCCGAGGATCGGGGCGAGGTCGAAGCGGAAGCCGTCGACGCCGATTTCTTCATACAAAAAGCGGAGCGAATCGACGACGAGCGCCTGGACGATCGGGCTTGTGGCGTCGAGGGTGTTCCCGCAGCCGCTCTCGTTCGTGTATTCGCTGCCCCGCTTCCGGTACCAGAGGGCGTCGCCGAAGCCGCGGAAGCCGAAGGTCGGTCCGAGGGTGCCCCCCTCGCAGGTGTGGTTGTAGACGACGTCGAGAAGGACCTCGATGCCGGCCCGGTGGAGGGCGTCGACGGCGCCGGCGAGCTCAAGGGCCGGGTCGCCGCCGTCGGTGGCGAAGCGGTCGTCGACACACAGGAAGCCGAGTGGCGAGTAGCCCCAGTAGTTCGTGAAGCCGCGGTCCTTCAGCCACCACTCGGTCTCCATCCGGTGGACGGGGAGCAGTTCGACGGTCGTGATGCCAAGCGCTTGAAGATGCTCAATGATCGCCGGGTGAGCGAGCGCGCCGTAACGGCCCCGCAGCGCCTCGGGGATCGCCGGGTGGCGCATCGTGAGCCCCTTCACGTGGGCTTCGTAGACGACGGTTCGGTGGGCGGGGACCGCCGGTCGTGGCGGACGGGTCCCGAGCGCCGCGACGCGCGTTTTCCACGGGATTGCGACGATGCTGCACGGCTTGAGGGCGGCGTCGTTGTCGCTGCAGGGGTGGTGGCCGGCGCGGAGCGAATGGGGGGCGCGCGCCGAGTTCGGGCTGCCGTCGGCGTGCTGATGGAGGAAGATCGCCGGGGCGCTCCCCGGCGGGAGCTCCGGGGACCGGCTGAGGCGCCGTGCCCAGGGATCGATCAGCAGTTTCGCGTTGTTGAACCGGTCGCCGTGGCTCGGGTTCCAGGGGCCGGCGACCCGGTAGCCGTAGGCGGTGCCGGGGCCGACGCCGGGCACGAAGACCTCGTGGCGCCAGGGGGAGCCGCGGACCGGCGCCATCGGGACGCGCCGTTCCTCGCCGGAAACGCCATCAAGAAGAGCGACTTCCACGTGGCTCGCCCGCTCGGAGACCGGGACGACAAACCGCGTGCCGTTCGCCGCCTCGTCGAAGTGGGCGCCGTAAACGCCGATCTCGATGGGCCGGATCGCCTCGGCGGCGCGGTAACTGCCCGAACGCCTTGCGTTCATGCGCGGCCTGCCGCCTCCATCCGCGCGCGCACGGTGGCGAGCGCCTGGGCGATCGTCGGGTCGGCGCGGAGGGCGTCAGCGGTCGCCGGGAGGCGCCAGCTCCAGTTGCCGTCGCCGACGACACCGGGGACGTTGATCCGGTCGCTGACGCCGAGGAGCTCCTGGGCGAGGGCGAGGACCCAGCGGGCGGGGCTGTCGGCGAAGAGGGCGAAAACGCCGTCTCTTCGGGTGGTTGCCGATTCCCACGCGTTCAGCCGGTAGCGGCCGATGAGGTGGGCGAGGCGGTGTTTGTCGACCTCGGCGAACTCCGCGTAGAAGCCTTCGAGGGGCGCCGTGTCGTGGGTCGAGAAGGTGGCGACGGCGTTCTCCGGGTAGGCGGCCGGGTCGGTGATCGTGCCGTTCTTTTCGCGGGTCCACGGGAGGACTTTGTACCCAGGGAGGCCGAGGGCATCGAGGGCCGGGGGGACGAAATCGGGAACCGTTCCCAGGTCTTCCGCGAGGATCACCCCGTCGCCGGCGAGCTTCTGGAGGACGCCGAGCAGCTCGCGGCCGAGGGCGTTTTGCGACGGTTCGTCGGCCGGCGTGAAGACGCCGTGGAGGGAGCTCCCGTCCTTCTGGCGGATCGCCGCGCTCCCGGCGACCGGCTTCGGGAACCAGCGCCACTGCCGGAAATAACCGAGGACGTGGTCGAGGCGGAAGCCGTCGTAGAGCTTCCGGGAATGGGCGATTCGCTTCTGGAAAAACGCGTAGTTGCTGCGGCGGAGCGTCTCGATGTTCCAGGTCGGGAGCTGCCAGTCCTGCCCCTCCGCGGAGAAGGGATCGGGGGGGACGCCGAGGGAGCCTTCCATGGTGAAGGTCGCCGGGTCGGCCCAGACGTCGGCGCCGTCGCGGGCGACCATAAACGGGAGGTCGCCGAACAGACGGACCGGCCCACCGGGGAGACGGGCAAGCTCCTCGCGGGCGGCGGCCCACTGCTCAAAGGCGAGGAATTGGATGTACTTGGCGGCGTCGATCGCCGTCGTGTGCTCCGCGCGGAAGGCGGCAATG
>JAAFHJ010000038.1 GCA_013298325.1 Myxococcales bacterium
GATGCGCTCACTAGGGGAGGTTGGGCCCTGCGCAAAGCGACTATCGGAGAAACGCCCATCCGGCGCCCGCAAGGAAGAGAAGAACGCCGAGCACCAGGGCCGCAACTTGCCACCCGGGGATGTGCGTCCCCGGCAGGTCGATTGCGTCGTCGGCCGGGTCGTACATCATCGGCGCCGGCGGTGAGCTCGGTGCCCCCTTTAAAGAGGCGGGCGCGTCGTTCCCGCCGCTTTTTGCGGGCGGCGCGATTGAGTGGACGCGATTGCTCGAGTTCGGGTCGGTGGGGAGCGTGTACTTGCGGTACTTGAGTTCGTCTTCCGCGGTCGTCCCCGTCAGCGCTTCGCCGTCAAAATGGGCGACAATCACCGTGATGTTGTCGTGACCACCTGCTTGATTCGCACGATCGATGAGCGCCTTGCACATCTCCTCGGGCTCCGTCGAGGAGAGAAGGAGCTCGCGAATGTCGTCGTTGCGCATCATTCCCGACAGACCGTCGCTGCACATCATGAGCAAGTCGCCGCGGCGAAGCTCGACGTAGGTCAAGTCGACCTGGACCGTGTCTGCGGTGCCGAGCGCCTGGAGGATGATGTTGTTGTGTTCGAAGGTCTCGGCCTCTTCTTCCGTGAGCTGGCCAGCCTCGATGAGCTGGTTCACCAACGATTGGTCACGAGTGACCTGCGTCAGTTTGCCAGCGCGAAGCAAATATCCACGGGAATCGCCGACTTGGGCGAGGAACAGGTGGTTGTCAACCAAGGCAGCCGCGGTGACCGTCGTACCCATGCCGCGCCGGGAGCGATCGGACTTTGCCTCCTGAAATATCCGGGCCCCCGCGATTTCGACGGAGCGCACGAGACGACGCGCGACCTCGTTGCGATCGGGCGGCGGTTCGACGGAGGCACTTTCCGACATCTTCTCGAAGAGAATGTCGACCGCCATCTGGCTGGCTACTTCGCCGGCGGCAGCACCACCCATTCCGTCGCAGACGGCGAAGAGCATGCCTTGATGGGCGAGGGTCGTGGTTCGGGAAACCTCCAAGAGGCCGCGGCTACGGTTCGAAAGATCAGCGACGAGGAAGTTGTCCTCGTTGTGTTCGCGAATCTGGCCGACATCCGTCCGTGCAAATAGACGAACTTCCAAGGGGCCGCCGGGCGGCTGAGCATTCACTTCAAGCTGGGTCACGGAAAGCTTTCCTCACTCCTTGAGCCCGCCAAAGGCGGGCTGGAGCTCCAGTCGGAACAATTGCTGCCCGACGC
Source organism: Myxococcales bacterium (assembly GCA_013298325.1). Lineage (GTDB taxonomy): Bacteria > Myxococcota_A > Polyangia > Polyangiales > Polyangiaceae > JAAFHJ01. The sequence goes on from JAAFHJ010000038.1 coordinate 1,252, forward strand.
GGAACTGGTCCTTGTGGCGCAGCTCGACGTCGTTGCGGAGGCGATAAAACGTGCCATTCGACGAGCCGAGATCCCAGAGCGACACGCGGGCGCCCCCCTCTTCAATCCGCACCGCCGCGTGGCGCCGCGAAAGGAAGGGGTCGTCTGTGAAAACGATGTCGCCGGACTCACGCCCGATGACCGTTTCGCTCCGGCGAAGATTGTAAATATCGAGGGAAGTTCCCTCGACGCCACGCTGCACGAGACGGCCGAAACGACGGGCCGCGGGCGTCCCGAACAGGAACGTGTCCTGCCCGATCCGCGCGGGGGTGAGGTCTTCGGCGCCCAACACGGCTTCGAACCTTAACACCTGCTGCCCCACCAAGAATAGGTCTTGATCGGCAAGCGGCACCGGTCCCGCTTCTGTCCCCGTTCTCGACCGGCGCAGACGAAGGTAAATTCCGTTCCCTTCGCTCGTGTCGACGAGGTAGGGGCGCCCTTCGCGGAGCTCGATGCGGGCGTGCTTCGGCGAAAGGAAGCGGTCGTCAGGGATCCGAATGTCCCCTTCGTTTCGGCCGATGTCGAGCCGTTCGTAAACGCTGTGGCTGACCCCTTCGCTGCCGTCCTTGGCGATGACAATCAGTCGCCCGACGAGCGTACGCACGGGGGCCGCCACTGGAACCGGCACCGGCACGGCGACAGGCACCGGGGCTGCTTGAACGGGCGCGGCGGTGGGCGGTAGCTTTGTGCCGCAAAACCGGCAGAAGACCGAGGCGTCGTCCGCTTCCTTCGTGCATCCCGGGCAGACGCGCCCCGCGCCGAATGCGGCCGGAGCCGTTGCCGGCGGGACAACTGCCTCTTGGCGCACCGTTCCGGGCGTTGCCAGTACCGGCGCGGCGACCGGGGACGCAACCGGTGCGGCCACCGGTGCGGGCGGCGCGGGCGGCGCCGTAAGTTCCCCCCCGCAGGTTAGGCAAAACCGAAAGTTGGGAGGGTTTTGGGCGCCGCAGGTGGCGCAGGGCCCGTGGGGGGCTGGCGCCGCAACGGCCGGCGGCGCTGCGGCCGCGGGAGGTGCTGCAGGCGCGACGAGGCGATTGCCGCACTCCTGGCAAAAGAAGAGGCCTTCGGGATTGGTCTTACCGCAAGAGCTGCAATTCACGGACGCCGGATGGGACACTACACCCCTCCGTTCCGTCAAGAACCGTCGGTGCCTCGCCGACCGAATTCTCGGCGACCTGCCGTAAGGTTGGCGTCGAGTGTCGGGCGCGTGGGCCTCAAACGCGATGTCGCGGGCCTAGAAGTCGTGGGACTCGAGCGCGACGATGAGGCCGAAGGTCTGTGCAAATGCCGCCGGACGCTTTTGCGTGGCCGAGTCGACGTAGCCGCCAAACACCAGCCCCCGGTAGGCCGCACCGAGGCGAAGCGACGACGAGCGGGAGAGCTGGATCTCGGCGCCCCCTTCGAGAAACGTCGAGCCGCCGCCGGTGTCAAACCCCCAGCTTTCGCCGTAGCCGATCGCAGCCACGCCGCAGCCCGCCCAGGGCGCGACTGCGCGACCGGAGGGGGCGAGGTAGCGGAGGTTGAACTGAAGCTGCTGAAGCATCGCGAGCCGATAGATCTTGTTCGACTCGTGTTTGGTCATTTCGTAGGTGCCGCCGACCGACCAGCCGCTCGGAAACCGGTAGCCGCCCGTGGCAAAAATGCCGGCGCCGCTGCCAAAAACGCATGGCTCATCGGTGCGTCGGCACAGCGCGCCTGGACTCAGGATGACCTCGGTCGCAAACCCGACGCCCCCCAGCGTGTAGCCGCGCGATTGTCGCGGCACGAGCGGTGCGCCGCCCTTGGGATTTGGCCCGCTCTCCGGCTTTTCGGAGAACTCCGGCGGCACATTCGCCGCGGGAACCGGCGCGTCGGCAGCGGCCGTTGTGGGGAAACCGAAGACATAAAGGGCGCTTGCCGCACAAGCGGCCCGCCGAAGACGCTGGAAAACGGAGGCGCGCGTCACGGGCGGCAAGCTACACAAAAGCCTGCGGGCCGGCGCCGAGATTTGCGCGAACGGCAGGAGGCGCGGGGCGGCGGAGGCGGACGTTCGAAAATCGTGCCGAAGGATTGCACGTTTCCGCCGTGGGGCGACCCTGCGATGCCGCGAGGTAAAATGCTGGCATTCGCAGAAATCGTCGCCTCGGTGCGTCGACCTCCTGAAGTTCGATGCTTGACACGATTTGTGCGTTGAGTAGTGGGCGGACCGCGCCGGGCCCCCCGCCGTACTCACCTCACGGGCCGAGCGCTTTTTTGGAGCACAACGACGATGGAAATCGTTCTCGACAAGCGCGCAGTGCGGCAGATCAGACTCTCGGCTCAAGACGCCATCGAAGAAGGCGATACCGAGACGCTGCGCGAAGATATTCTCGAAGCTTTCACCGAAGAACAGGTGGAGGAAATCGAGCGCCGTCTCGACAACGGCGATTTTTACGAGTTCCTCACCGACATGCTCGAAGAGTGGTCGGGCGACGACGTCGATGAGCTCTTCGAGCTCGTCGACGCCCAGCTTGGCGACATCGGAATTGACGTCAAATTCGAGAAGAAGGCGGCTGCTGCCGCAGACGACGAAGAGGAAGAAGCCGACGAAGAGTTCGACGACGACTTCGAGGACGAAGACGACGAGGACGAAGACGAGGAAGAAGGCGAGGCCGAGCCCGACGACGAAGTCTGAGCGACGCAAAGACGCCTTTTTTCTGCTGAAAAGCGCCCCACCGACTTGGTCGGGAGGGCGCTTTCTTCGTCGCGCGTTTAGGCTGTCGATCAGTCGTGGAAACCTGTGTTCCAGGTGTCGCGCACATAGTCGCGGCAGCCGACCTCACGCTTCGCCTTGGTGGCGTTGCCGGAATTCGGGGAAGCGGCGCTCGAAGGCGCCAGCGTCGGGCACAATTCTCCGTTGCACGATGACCAGGGGGAATCGGGCATATCCTTCTGCAAGGACTGGAGCTTTTGGCACGCGGCCCCCTCGTCTCCGGCGAGGTGGCGGAGGCGAGCCTCATGGAAGCGGGCATCGTCGCGGAGGGTCGACGTCGTGAAGTCGGTCGCGAGCCGGTGCCAGGAGGCTTCCGCGGCACCCCGGTCATGAAGGGCGGTCTCTTGGAGGCGCGCCAGCATGGCAAGTGCGGGCGTAAAACGCGGGCGCTGGTAGGTGCCAAGAAATTCAGAGACTTCGCGTACCGCGAGGAGCCGCTTTAGGTGAGCGACCGCCGTCTCCCCTTGGCCGCTTCGCGCTTCGATTTCGGCCGCATGGAAGAGGGCGTCGTCGAAGTAGGCCCCTTTTGGGTACGGGAACCGGTCGGCTACGGCGACGTAAAGCGCAACAGCGTCTGCCGTTTTTCCAAGTTGATCCAAACGCTTGGCGCGCTCGTAGACGACGTGCTCTTCCAGTTCGGTCCCTGCGAGCGTCTTCTCTTCCGCTGCCAGAAATAGGATTGCTGCTTCGGGGCCGTTCCGCCCTTCGACGGCAGCGAGCACGTGCAGGAAGGCCGCGCGCGAAACACCGTGGCTCGGCGCGCCCCGGTAGAGGGCGGTAAACTCACGCTCCGCGGTCGCCGCGTCGCCACCCTTTTCTGCGTAGCTCGCTGCGGCGTTCTTCGCCTCCGCACCATACGGGGCGCTCACGTCCGGGTAGTTGGCGAGGAGGAAGGCACGCGCGCCGGCGAAATCTCCCGTGCGTGCGAGCGCTTGCGCTTCGCGAAGCCCCACGTAGGCGCGATCACGGGGGTTTTTTGCCGTCTCGCGGGCGCGGGTCCAGGCGGCCACCGCCTCGTCGAAGCGACCTGCGCTCTCCGCCCGCCGCGCTTCGGCGACGTCGACCGCGTAGGCGGCCGGCTTCCCGGGGCCGCAGGCCGCCAACGACGAAAAGATTGCAAAAACAAGTGTATACGCGGCAAGCGGCAAGCGGCGGCCCATCACGAGAGCTCCAGACCCGGTTGCCCGGCGGCGAGGGTGAGTTCGGCAACGACGTGGACGACGATGGCGGCGGCGCGGTCGATCGCGGCGGTGTCGACGTCACGGTGGGTCACGAAACGGAGGCGTTTCGGCCCGAAAACGCTCGCGAGCACCCCGTGGCGCTTCGCGGCGGCAGCGACCGCGTCGGCGGAAACGGGAAGATCGACGAGGACGATGTTCGTCTCGGGCGGCGTCACGACGCCCGCGGAAGAAAGCGCGTCGGCGAGACGCTTTGCATGAATGTGATCGTCGACGAGGCCGCTCCGATGATGCTTCACGGCATGAAGCGCGCCCGCGGCGAGGATTCCGACCTGGCGCATCCCGCCGCCCCAGCGCTTTCGGAAGCGTCGCGCCTCCTCCACGATGGCGCGTGTGCCCGCAAAGAGGGACCCCGCAGGAGCCCCTAAACCTTTGGAAAAGCAGACTGTTACGGTATCGAAGGGGGCCACCAAGCGCTCGATCGGCAGGCCGGTCGCTACGGCTGCGTTCCACAGGCGCGCGCCGTCGAGGTGGGTCGCGAGACCGAGGCGGTGGGCCGCCGCAACCAGCGCGTCTTGATGGGCGGCGTCGAGGATGCGCCCGCCAGCGCGGTTGTGGGTATTTTCCACGCACACGAGCGACGTGCGCGGGCACCAGTACGCGCGCGGTTTCATCGCCTCTTCGAGATCGGAGACGCCGAAAAACCCACCGCTTCCGGCCGTTTGGAACTGGACGCCCGAGAGCGCCGGCCCGGCCCCCGATTCGTAGAAGGCGACGTGAGCCCCTTCGCCGACGATCACTTCGTCGCCGGGGCGCGTGAGGCAGGCGATCGCGAGCTGGTTCCCCATCGTCCCCGACGAGACGAACAGAGCTGCCTCTTTTCCGAGAAGTTCTGCGCCGAACGCCTCGAGTCGCAGCACCGTTGGGTCTTCCCCGTAGACGTCGTCGCCGACTTCCGCCTCCGCCATTGCCCGTCGCAGGGCCGGCGAAGGGCGCGTGACCGTGTCGCTTCGGAGGTCGATGAAGGTCTGCTCGCTCGTGGACGCGCTCATAAAGGCCTGGCGTTCTACCGCGATTTTTTTCTGCTGGGCGTCGGCTTCGTGCCAAACCGCGAGAATCCGGTTGCCGATGCGTGGTTGAGTGGGTAAGTGGTTCAACCACTAACTATGGCAGCGGAACCGGCCCCCCTTCGAAGCCCGGTCGGCGAATTTGTGCAGCTTGCACCGATCGCGCGGACCTCGGTCGTCGACGCAGTATTTATCCAAATTCAACGGGAAATCCTCGCAGGCCGCCTTGCTGCCGGCGGGCGCCTCCCCCCGGAGCGCGAGCTCGCAGCGACGCTCGGGGTGAACCGTCTCACCCTCCGCGCGGCGCTCGGGCGCCTTGAAGCTCAGGGGTTTTTGACCACGAAGCACGGCTCGGGGACGCTCGTCACCGTCTGGCAGGAGCATGCCGGGCTCGACGCGCTCGCTCATTGCCTGGCTGCCGTCACGCCGGGGCCCGAGCGGTCGAGCGAGGGGCGCTTTGAGGCGCCGTTTGTGGCGCTCGTTGCATCGCTGCTCGAAATTCGGCGCGTACTCGTTGCCGAATCGGTCGCGCTCGCCGCCGCGCGGCATACGGTAGATGATTTGAAAGGACTTCGAGCACTTGCGCTCGCTCAGAAAGGGCGCGCCCACGATCTCGCCGCGTTTGCGCGCGGGGAGGTCGCCTTCCAGCGGGCGCTCATTCGAGCGGGCGGCAATATCGGTTTTGAGCTGATGCTCAATACGTTCGCGCGCGTGGCGGTCGAGCAGCCCAATTTGGTCGCGCTCCTTTACGATCGCATCGATATTTCGGTCGGATTCTACGACGCGATCTTCGAGCTCCTTGCCACCCGCGATGCCGACGCGGTTCGCGCTTCGGTGCGCGGCGTTCTCGAAGCCATCGACGAGGCGTGGGCGGTGCGCCACGGAATTGCGTTGCAGGTTTCGCCGCCAGCGCCGTCGCCGCCGCGGGAGGATACGTCCGTCCGCGAAGCGGGAGACGGCGCGGAGTTCGTTGCCAGCGCGTCCCCTTCACTCCGCGCAAAGAAGCGGCGTGAATCCCCGGAAAATGGTGAGAGCCAATCCAAGAAACGTCCGAAAGAGAGTCGCAAATCATGAGCGTGATTGGAACCCTTACTGACTTCGAGCGCCGCGCTGGGCGAGCCCTTTTTGTGACGACGTTCCCCACACATACTGCCGACGGAAAGATCGAGTTCTTTCCTCTTTCTTGGGAAAACCTTCCGGTGGAACGGTACCTCGACGATACCTTCGCTGCGCTCCCGGCGCGCCCCGCGCTCGGACTGCGGGCGGCGCTCTGGATGATTGCGCTTTCACCGCTCTTCGTCATCGGCCGCTTCGCGACGCTTCCGTCGCTCGATCGAGAAGATCGTGAAAAGGTTCTCGTAAAGCTCGCCGCGTCGAATGTCTACGTCGTCCGTCAGCTGGTGCTTGCCTGGAAAGCGGTCGGCGGCCTGTTCTTTGGCGGGCTCCCCGAAGTCCGCGCTGTCGCCCAGCTACCGCCGCCGGCCGATTTTGGTCGCGGGAAGAAACTCCCCATCGTTGTTGCTTCAAAGGGGGCCGCCGATGTCCACTGATTACGCACCCGAAAAGACTCAAACGAACCTCAAAAAGCGAGTTTCACGCTTTCGCGAAGGGGCTTTTGTCGACGGGGCGAAACTTGCGGCGCCCTTTGATGACGAAGTCGACTTTGTTGTCGTCGGCTCGGGGGCGGCAGGCGCCGTCGCTGCCTATCGCCTCGCGACGCACGGGTGGAAGGTTGCCATGATTGAGGAGGGGCCCTGGTACGACACCGAGGACTTCGTTCCTCGGGTCGGCCCCTCGTTCACGAATCTCCTTCGCGACCAAGGCCTCCAAGTCGCGGAGGGGCGCAGCTTTATTCCGTTGATTCAGGGCCGTGCCGTCGGCGGGAGCACCGTGGTCAATTCGGCCATTGTATGGCGGCTCCCGGAAGACGTGATCGACGACTGGAGTGCGCGCTTCGGCCTGGCACCAGTCGTCGGGAACCACGCGCTCGATCCCCACTACGAGGCCCTTGAACGCGAACTCTCGGTGACGCCGACGGAGCGGGAAATCGAAGGGACAATCAATACTTTGTTCCACGAAGCGGCCCACGCGCTCGGCATCGCGACTCGCCCGATGGACCGCTACACGAAGGGATGCCAAGGCTCGGCAAACTGCATGCAAGGCTGCCCCCACGGCGCCAAGCAGGGGATGCAGCGGAGCTACGTCCCGTGGACCCTCGAGGCCGGCGGACGGCTGATCGCGTCGGTCGCTGTCGATCGTGTGGAGATCCGTGGCGGTCGTGCGGTCGCAATTCACGGGACGTCGGCGAGCGGCGCCCCCGTGATCGTTCGTGCCCGTCGCGGGGTTTTGCTGGCGGCGAGCACCATTCAAAGTCCTGCAATTTTGCGCCGTTCTGGCCTTCGGAACGTGCATCTCGGCAAGCACTTTCAAGCGCACCCCGGCCACGGAGTCGCTGGCAACTTCGATCGCCCCATCGGCATGAACAATGCGGCCACCCAGGGGGCGGAGAGCATTCACTTCCGGAAGACCCACCGCTTCAAGCTTGAGACGCTCTCGATGCCCCCCGAGCTCGTTTCTGCGCGCGTGCCCGGCGTCGGCGCGGCGCTTGGAGGTCGGCTCGCCGCCGTCGGCAACCTCGCCGTCTGGGTCGTCCAGGTGCGCACCCACGCGGAAGGGGAGGTCGGGACGACGCTCTTCGGACGGGAGCGGACGACCTTCACGCCTACGCAAAAAGACATGGAAACTACGCGTTTTGCGACGGCGACGATCGCAAAGATGCTCTTCGAAGCGGGCGCCAAAGAAGTGTGGCCCGGTGTCCATGGCGTCCCATCGGTCCTCACGAGCCCCGACCAGGTGAAGCTCCTCGAAGAAGGGCCGACCGACCCGCGTTCCTACGGTTTCATACTTTCTCACCTCTTCGGCGCCGCCCGGATGGCGGCGGATGCGCGTGCGGGGGTCGTCGACCTCAACTTCCAAGTCCACGGCGTGGACGGCCTCCACGTCGTTGACTCGAGTGTTTTTCCAACGAATTTGGGGGTAAATCCCCAGCATGGGATCATGGCACTCTCCCGCCTGGCGGCCGATCGGATCACCGGCCTCCACCGCCACTGAAGGAATCGTCTCGGAACCGCCGACAGGGATACCGATTTCCGTTGACCCTGCCGGCGGTTCGTATAGAAGCGCGCCCGTCGCTGATGCCGGTGTAGCTCAGTGGTAGAGCAGCGGTTTCGTAAACCGCAGGTCGCGGGTTCAATTCCCATCACCGGCTCCGATGAACTCCCGATTTCCGCTCTGCGGAAGTCGGGAGTTTCCGCTTTTGTTTCCGTGGCGAAACGCGTTCTCCAACCCTGCGTCTCGTCGGGCGGAGCTAAACGTGTTCACGCACGCTTGCCTCACTGAACAAAGTGCGCGACTCTATGACGCACCGTGACCGACTATCAGCTGCCGCAGCCAGGCGATGTCCTCGCCGGGAAGTACCGTATCGAACGGCTTCTCGGTCAGGGCGGTATGGGGGCGGTCTTCGCCGCCCACCACGAAATCCTCTCCGAGCGGGTGGCGCTTAAGTTCCTCCTCTCCGATATCGCTGCAAATCAGGAGGCGGTCGGCCGTTTTCTCAACGAGGCGCGCGCGGCGGCGAAGATCAAGAGCCAGCACGTCTGCCGGATCATGGACGCGGAGGTCACGAGCGATGGCCTTCCGTTCATGGTCCTCGAGTACCTGGAGGGGCAGGACCTTGCCCAGGTTCTCGAGAGCCGCGGGCCGCTCCCGTTCCATGAAGCGGTCGACTACGTTCTCCAGGCGCTCGAGCCGGTGCACCAGGCCCACAACTTGGGAATTGTTCACCGCGACTTGAAACCGGCAAACCTTTTTCTCTGCCAGCAGCCGGACGGTAGTCCCCTCGTAAAGGTTCTCGATTTCGGCATTTCTAAAGCCCAGAACCCGCTCGGCGAGGCGGCGAATGGTTCATTGACGTCGACGAAAGCAATGCTCGGTTCGCCGCTCTACATGAGCCCCGAGCAGCTCCGTTCGTCCAAGCGCGTCACAGCCGTTTCCGACGTTTGGTCGCTCGGGGTTATCCTCTACGAGCTGCTCACCGGCGCAGTCCCCTACGGTGGCGATACGCTCGGGGAGCTGTTCGCAAACATCCTGGAGGAGGAGCCGGTGGCGATCACGCTGCGGGCTCCGCAGGTGCCAGCGGCCCTTGAGGCCGTTGTCATGCAGTGCCTAAAGAAGAAGGATTCCGAGCGGATGCCCTCGGTAGCCGAGCTTGCTGCAGCCCTGATTCCGTTCGGCACGGGGACCTACGGTGCTTCGCTTGCGCGTGGCGGCGGGCCGCGCAGCTACGCAACGATGGAGGCGGTCGGCACCGGCGTCCACTCGATGAGCAACGTCCGCGCGGCGATGCTGGAGACGAATGGTCCCGCCACGAACGGCCCGATCACTCCCGCTCCGACGACGCTCCCATCCGACGCACTCGGAGGCCTTTCCCCGACGGCTGGGCCGCCCGCAGGAGCGCAGACACTGGGAAATTGGTCGGGAACTGGCGAGTCGGCGACCGCTCCCAAATCGCGTGCCCCGCTCTTCGCGCTCGCAGGCGTTGCCGGGCTGGCGCTCCTGATCATCGGTGGTGGCGGTGCCGCGATCGCCCTTCGGAAAACGACGCCGGCCACCGGCGGCCCCGCCACGCCAACCGCTCCGCCAAGCGCGACCGCCGAGACGCCAGCCGTTTCGGCGGCACAAACAGCCTCCGCGGCACCCACCGCGACGGCACCTGTCGTGGCTGCCCCCTCTGCCAGCGCGCCCGCGACCGCCGCGGTAGGGTCTTCCGGTGCCGTTAAGGTGACCGGGTCGTCCGGCGGGAAGACCGGTTCTTCTGGCGGGACGACGAAGCCGACCGGTTCGTCGGGCGCCGCATCGTCCGGCGGGACGACGAAGCCGACCGGCTCCTCGTCCGGCTACAACCCCTTCGGAAATCGCTAACGCACCGAGCCGCGCCTAGGACGATCCCGCGAGACAGGCATCGGTGCCTCCGGTATCTTCCGCCGCCATGCGTCTTGGCCGTTCGATTCTCCCCGCCTTCTCTAGCGTTTTCGCGTCGGTAGCCGTTCTCCTCGTGAGCGCGTCGGCGTCGGCCCAATCGGGCGCCGCCGACGAACTCTACAAGGCGGGGATCCAGCTCATTCAGAAAAACCAGACGGCGGCCGCCTGCGAGAAATTCCAGGCGAGCTACTCGCTCGAGCCGCTCCCGTCGACGCTGACCGCCCTCGCAACCTGCCGGGAGCAGGAGGGGAAGACGGCGACGGCGTACGGCCACTTCAAGCGCGTCGCCGAGAACGAAAAAGAGAATCCGGACCGACAGAAGTTCGCCGCAGATCGCGCCAAGGCCCTTGAGCCGAAGCTGATCCGAATGACCATCGACATGCGCGATCGTCCGAAAGGATTGACGATTACCCTCGACGGCAAGGAAGTCGCCGACGCGGTGCTCGGCATCTCCATTCCGATGGATCCCGGCGAGCACATCATCATCGCGACGGCGCCGGGCAAAAAAGACTGGATGCAGAAGGTCAACCTCGGCCCGAGCCAGGTCGCCAATCGCATCGACATTCCGGCCTTGGAAGATGGCCCCTCCGGGCAGATCTCCGGCGGCGGCGGAACGAACGTCGTGAACAACACACGCTTCGTCGAACGCGAAAAGATCATTGAGAAAGACGCCGGCTCGACCCAGAGGCTCTTTGGCTACATCGGTATCGCGACGGGCGGCGCCGCGTTGTTGACGGCAGGCGGTTTTCAAACGTTCGCGTTTCTTGAAGAGAGCACCTACAATGGGCTGCCAACCACGGAAGCGAAGCAGCAGGACCAAGCGTCGTCGAGCGGGCACTACAAATCGGCAAAGCGGAACCAAACTGTCGCCCAGATCCTCGGTATTTCTGGCGGTGTTGTCGGGATCACGGGCCTCGTGCTCCTCTTGACGGTCCCCAAATCGAAGAGTGCATCTGGCATGTATGTAACGCCTAACCTTTCGCCTGGTTACGGCGGCCTCGTTGCCGGCGGTCGCTTCTGAAGACTCCTCGCGTCGCGCGCCGGGCGCTCAGCGCGCGCCCCTTTCTTTTTGCGTTTTTCGGCGCGTTGCTCCTCGGTGCGCGAAGCGCCGCGGCCGATGGCGGGCATCTCGCGGCGGCGTCCACCTGGCTCGCACTGGCAACCCTTCTCGCCGCGGCAAAGCTCGGCGGAGAGATTGCCACGCGCGTCGGTCAGCCGGCGGTTCTTGGCGAATTGAGTGCCGGGATACTTCTCGGCAATCTCGACGCCGTTGGCGTGCCATTTTTGGCGCCGATCGCGCAGTCTTCCGAGGTCCACTTCGCGGCGGAGCTGGGGGTGATCCTCTTGCTCTTCCAGGTCGGGCTTGAGTCTTCGCTCGCCGAAATGCGGCGCGTCGTCGGCACCGCCGGTCTCGTTGCCATGGTCGGGGTCTTCTTGCCAATGGCGCTCGGCGTCGGTGCGAGTCGACTGTTCCTCCCGGCCGAAGCATGGAGTGTGCACCTATTTGTTGGCGCGACGCTTGCGGCGACAAGCGTCGGAATCACCGCGCGGGTGCTGAAGGACCTTGGGGCCGAGAAGCGCTCGGAAGCACGGATCATTTTGGGGGCCGCCGTCCTCGATGATGTCCTCGGACTCGTCGTCCTTGCCGTGGTCGCCGCCATCGGCGTCCGCGGCCAGATGCCCCCCGTCGGCGAAGTCGCATCGATCTTCGGGCTGGCGAGCGCCTTTTTGGTCGGGGCGATCGCCGTCGGCTACTTCGCCGTTCGTGGCATCTACCGGAGCACTGCGAAATTTCGGACGGCGGGCGTCCTCGGCGTCCTCTCGGTCGCGCTAGCACTGCTTTTTTCCGGCATCGCAGCCGCTGCCGGCCTCGCCCCCATCGTTGGCGCCTTCGCCGCCGGACTGCTCTTGGACGAGGTCTCAATCCGCCCCCACGGCAGCGATGGGCTCCAGCGACTCGAGGCCTACGTCTCCCCGCTCGTCGGACTCCTCGCTCCGATCTTCTTTGTACGCACGGGCATGAGCGTCCACATTGCCGGCATTTCCGGGCGGGGACTCTTGCTGGCAGTCGTGCTTTTCGCGGTCGCCGTCGCTGGGAAAATCGCTGCCGGTTTCGTCGTCGGCAGACGTCCATCGCCGGATGCTGAAGCGCCGCCGGACCGGCTCCTGATCGGCCTCGGAATGGTTCCAAGGGGCGAGGTCGGGCTCATTTTCGCGAGCACTGGGGCGGCCATTGTGACCCCGAAAGGTCCACTTCTTGCCGACGACCTGACCATTGCGCTCGTCCTGGCGGTGATGGCGACGACCGTCGTTGTACCGCCGCTGCTTGCCGCGCGCCTTCGCGTCCTCGAAGGGCGAACCGGGTCACGTGACCGGCTTCCGTGAGGCCCAAATACGCCGGGCGACGCGTTCCGTTTCCGACTATTTCGTGGCACCCGAAAAGAAATTCGTAGCACGATCCTGCTAGCCGCGACCGGTCCATTCCGCTATCTCGGCGCCGTGCAACGTCGTCTGTTCGCCCCTGTTTTCCGTGCTTGCGTTGCGCTAGCGGCCTTTGTTGGGACGATTGAGCGCCGTGCCGAGGCCCACGACGCGACGGCACCAATCGTCGTTGCCGTCGTGCCGGGGGTGTGGCCTTCGTCCCCGGAACAGCACGATGTGGTGGTGCCGCTTCGGGTAACGGTTGCGAGCGATGGAAGCGTCCTCGATTCCGAGGTCGAAACCAGCATTGATGCGGCGTTTGACGCCGCCGCCCTCGCCGCGGCGAAAAAATACGTCTTCCGACCGGCGACGCGGGACGGCGTCCCGGTGACTGCGAAGGTACGCGTGGCGATCCGTTTCGCTGCAGCGGCGGGCCCCCTTCAACAAAGGGCTGCCCAGGCGGCGCCGCTCGCTGCTGTCCCGCCCGTACGGGAGCCCCCGCGACCGGCGCCGGCGCCTCCCCCAGCGCCAGAAGTGGTCCAAGTTCGAGGGGTTGCAGCCCCTTCGAGCGCGACCGAAGTCCGTCGCGACCGGGCGATCCTCGACGCCGCCCCTCGAAAAGGGGGGAGCGATCTTCTCGCGACGGTGCCCGGCGTCTGGATCACCCAGCACAGCGGGGAAGGGAAGGCCCATCAAATCTTCCTCCGTGGCTTCGATGCCGTCCACGGACAAGACCTGGAACTTTGGGTAGGCGGCGCACCGGTCAATGAGGTTTCGAACCTCCACGGCCAGGGGTATGCGGACCTTCATTTCGTGATTCCTGAGGTCGTTCGCGAGCTTGTCGCCCAGCCCGGCGCCTACGACGCCCGCCAAGGGGACTTTGCGGTGGCGGGGACCGTTCGCTACACCTTGGGCTTTGATGAGCCGGCAGAAGGTGACGAAAAAACGCGATTGTTGGTGAAGGGGACGACCGGAAGCTTTGGGACAAAACGTGTTGTCACGATTGTGCGCCCGTCGGGGGCAAATCGGGAGACATTCTTCGCCTTCGAGGGGTACTCGACGGATGGATTTGGCCCTTCACGCGCGGCAAAGCGGGCGAACGCGATCGCCCAAACGTCCTTTGATCTCGACGATGGTCTCGCTCTTCGCGTGCTCGCGATGGGGTATGCGGGGCGCTTTGAGTCGGCGGGAGTCGTCCTGCGACGGGACGTGGAAGCGGGCACGACCGGCCCATTCGCGACCTACGACCCCAATCAAGGGGGGACGTCGAACAAGTTCGTTTTTTTGACGGAACTTCATAAGGATACCGGGAAGGGGCGCTTCTCGTTCGCCCCCTTCGTCGAACTCCGTGAGCTCGCGCTTCGGTCGAATTTTACCGGCTATCTGGCGAATCCGACAACCGGCGATCTCGTGCGCCAGCGAAACGACGCAACGACCGTAGGTGCCACCGCCTCAACTCGGGAAGATTTTTCCCTCTTTGGTCGAAAATCGGCCTGGGAGCTCGGCGGCTACCTCCGGCATGACCGCATTACTCAGTCCCAGGTGGAGGCCGGTGGCGCCAAGGTTCCCGTCGACGCCGACGTCTTCGCGACCAACCTTGCTGCCTACGGCGAACTGTCCCACAGCATTTTCCCGTGGCTTTCTGCGAAGATCGGACTCCGCGGTGATGGGCTCGCGTTTGCGACGGAAGACCATCGAACATCGGGAACCGGGGCGCCCGGCATCCTCCGGAGCGCGCAGGGCTTTCACCTCGGCGAGAAAGGGACCCTCGACGCCAAACTCCACCGGCAGCTCCACCTGCTCGCGAGCTACGGCGAGGGGTTTCGGTCCCCCCAGGCGCGGAGCCTCAACGAAGGGGAGACGGCCCCGTTCACGACGGTAAAATCGGCGGAGGTCGGCGTCCGTTGGCGCTCGGGGCGCTCCTTCGAGTTGCTTGGCGCCCTCTTTGGGAGCTGGCTCTCAAAGGACCTCGTGTTCGACCCGGGGACCGCCCGGAACGAGTCGGTCCCCGGGACCTATCGCCGCGGAATCTCTGTCGATTTGCGCGTCCAACGCGAGCTCTTCGTCGTCGACGGGAGCTTTACCTACGCGCGTGCGACTTTCCGCACGGGCGACGAAACCTACGCGCGCGGCTCGCTCCTCCCGTATGCGCCGCAGACGGTCGCGCGTGTCGACGGCGCCTACACGCCGACCCTCTTCCGCCTCGCCCAGCGCCCGGTCACCGGCCACTTTGGCGCCGGCTTTACACTCCTCGCCGGTCGCCCGCTCCCCTACGGCGAAGCCGGGAAGAACATCTTCACGGGCGACGTGACGGCGCGGCTTCGACGTGGCGGCGTCGAACTCGGCCTCGACGTCTACAACGTGCTCGATGCCCGCTGGTTCGATGGAGAATTCTCCTACGCGGCGAACTTCGCACGGGCCGCCAATCCGTCCCAGCTCCCGGTCCGCGTCGTTACCGTCGGCGCGCCGCGAACGATCCTCGGCTCCGTGACGATGCGCATGTGACTCAGAACTTGAAGGCGATCTTGTCGCTCGCGCCGCCGGTGACGCGGATCTTTCGCGTTTGAAGACGCCCCTTTGCGGTCCTGCAGGCGATGTCGTGGTCCCCTTCGGGCACGGATATTCCCTGGACCGGCGTCGTCCCCTTTGCCACGCCATCAATGGTGACGGTGCACGCGTAGGGGGACGATTCAAACGAGATAATCGAGACTTTGCTCTCTTTCGGAAGCGTGTCGACGCGGAGCGCGTTTGCTGAGCTGCTCCCGACGGCCGATGGCGGAGGCACCGGGGCGACCCCGGAGGCTTTCGGTGCCGCCGTGGTGGCAACGTCGCGCCCTTCGTCGATGGACGAGACGCCGCGCGGGCCCGAGGTCGCCGCGCGGTGCACCAGGAGAGCGACCACAACCCCGATCGTCACGACGGCCGCTCCGAGGGCGGCCCCGAAGACCATCCCGTTCCGTCCGGCGGCCCGCGCATCGGGCGCAGCGTCGAAGGGGGTGTCGGTCGCGAAGGTCATCGCCTTCGGCGGCGGCGGCAAACGTGACGGATCGACTTCAGAAACCGGTGGCGGCGGGTAGCTGTACGCGGGCGGAAGGAGCGAGGTCGGCGGGCGATCGCTCGCGCGGACGACCGGCAGCGCGTTGGTCGCATCGGGGTCGTCAATGAGGCCGCTCTCGGGCGCCTGAACGGCCAGCGGCTTCTCGTCGACCTCCGGGAGCGCAGCGACGATCGCTTCGGCAATTTCATCAAAGCTTCCGAATCGTTCGCTCGGTTCCGTCGCGAGGCAGCGCTTCACGACCGCGCGAAGGGCGGGGGAGACGTGGGGGGCGCACTCGTCGATGCTCTTCGGCTGAGCGGTCGCGATCCGGACGATCAACGCGTTGAAGTTCGGTGCGTCGTAGGCGCGGTAGCCGCAGATCGCTTCGAACATGATCGCGCCGAAGGAAAAGACGTCAGTACGGCCGTCAATTCGCGATTCACCGCGCGCCTGTTCCGGGCTCATGTAAAGCGGGGAACCGAGCACGGTACCGGCGAGGGTAAGCGCATTGAGCTTCCCCCCTTCCTCCTCAAGAAACTTCGAGACGCCGAAGTCGAGCACCTTCGGGACTGCACGGCCGTCGCGCTCCCGATGGAGGAAGATATTCGTCGGTTTGAGGTCTCGATGAACGACGCCGGCCCGGTGCGCGGCGCCCAACGCGCGTGCGACCTCGACGAGCACAAATGCGAACTCCGAGAGCGTCATCGGCGGCTGTTGGCGCCGAATCGCGGTGTCGAGCGAGACACCCGACAGCAGCTCCATGACCAGGAACAGACGCCCATCTTCCGTCTGGCCGACGTCGAAAATCTCGATGATATTCGGATGATCGATGCGCGCGGAGACCTTCGCTTCCTGGAGGAACCGATTGACCGCCTCTTTCGTCTTGGCGACGCCGGGCAGCATGAATTTGATCGCAAGCTGCCGCTCGGTAAACGTGTTGGTCGCCGACCAGACCTCGGCCATACCGCCGGTCCCAAGGACCTGGTTCAATCGGTATTTGCCTGCGACTATCTGGCCCGAATCCATGAAACTCCGCCCCTTCGCGTCGGAGCCTGCCGGCTGCCGGTCCTACGCAGAGGGGCGACCTTCTACCACAAGTCGGTACCTTTGAGCAGTATTCCTCGTCGGCACCTCAGACGGCGCTGTCGACGAACGTCCCGAGCCGGCGGAAGCGGGCGTAGCGGTGGTCGGCGAGCGCGTGGGGCGTCAGATTCGCCAGACGATCGAGGGAGCTGCGAAGGGTCATGCGGATCGCGTCGGCGGTAGCGTCGACGTCGTGGTGGGCGCCGCCGGCCGGCTCTTCGACGACTCCATCGACGACGCCGAGGCCGAACAGCTCGTCGGCGGTCATCCGCATCTGAGCGGCGGCCCGATCGGCCTTTGAGCCGTCCTTCCAAAGGATCGACGCACACCCCTCCGGCGTGATGACGCTGTAGGTGCCGTACTCGAGCACAAACACCTCATTGGCAACGCCGAGCGCGAGGGCGCCGCCGCTGCCCCCTTCGCCGATGATCGTCGCAATGATCGGCACCCCGGCGCGGGCCATCGCCGCCAGGC
>JAAFHJ010000380.1 GCA_013298325.1 Myxococcales bacterium
CTTGCCAAGGATGCGCTTCCAGGGCGCGCCTTGGACGGCCTTCGCGGTGAGCTTCAGAGCGCCTTCAAAGCAGCACATACGAAGTGATGGTCGCGGTGAATCGCGTTCTTTTACGGGCACTTACGGCATCGATAGCCCTCGCACTTGTCACACGCGCTGGTGCCGCGAGTGCCTATTGCCGCACGCTCGCGCTAACGAAGGGGAAGCCCGTCGACAGCGACACAAACGGCTGTCGCGTTGGGAACTTCGCCCCCTCATTCTGGCTCAATCGGTGCGTGGGCTACAGCATCGCGGTCGCAAATGGCTCGGCGAGTTCGAAGGTATCCCTCGACGATGCGCGCGAAGTCGTCGCCCGTTCTTTCGCGACATGGTCGGCGGCCCTTTGCCCGTTCTCAGTGAATGGTCTCACGAAACCTTCCATTGAACTTCGTGATCTTGGCCCGGTCGATTGCGGAAAGATTGAGTTCAATCCGACCGGCACCAACCAGAACGTTATTGCGTTTCGGGATGCCGAGTGGACTCACAAATCTGACGTCTCTGACGGCCAAGGGGCGGCGACGACGGACACGAGCGATACCGTACTCGGGGTTACGATTCTGACGTTCCGTCCGTCGACGGGAGAAATCCTCGATGCAGACATGGAGATCAACCTCACTCTCCCGATCAAGGTCACGCCGAAGGACAAGTCTGAGTACGACATGCAGAGCGTGATTACCCACGAGGGGGGGCACTTCATTGGGATCGCCCATTCCAGCGATACCCCTGCAGTCATGAGCAAATTTTACGGGAAGGATGCATCTTTCTCCGATCTCGCTCTTGGAAAGCGCGCACTGACCCTGGACGACCGAGCCGTCGTTTGCAGCATTTATCGGCCCGATGGAATGCGCTCCATTGCGCAGGAAGCCGATGGTTTCCAGCCGAAGGTTGCGTCGGCCGGCCCCTGCGATCCACGCCCGTACAAGCTCAAGTTTTCGCGGGAATGCTACGACGCGAGCTGCAGCGTCGGCAGGGAAGCATCTTCGCCGGGCGGCCTCATTGCGCTTTCGGCGTTCGCCGGGCTCGCACTCCTTCGCCGTCGCCGCACAGTTGCGAAACGCGACGCTTCGCGGGCGCGGAACTTCCAAGCATCGTGAACGAGCACCCTGTTCTTCTGGAAGGGGACGCCCCTGTACGCGCCCTTGTGTCCGAATTAGTTCGGAGCAATGAGCCGATTGCCGTTGATCTCGAGGCGGACGGAATGTGGGCATTTCGCTCGTCTATCCGCGTGGTTCAGCTTGCCACACGCACGGCTACGTTTGTCATCGATCCGACGACGATGAGCGATTTGACGGCGCTCGCGGCCCTCTTTTCCGCGCAGGCACCTGTCACTATTTTTCACGATGTCTCGTCGGACGCGCGGCTCCTTTGGGAGAGTCCGCTCGGCGCCGCCGGACGCATTTTCGATACCCAAGTTGCCGCACGATTTCTTGGTTTCACACGCCTCGGCTTGGCCGCGATCGCGGAAGCATTGCTCGGAGTTCACCTCGATAAAGGGCTCCAGACGCACGATTGGCGAAAGAGACCGTTAACCGCAGACCATCTCAGATACCTCGCGGGAGACGTCGTTCATCTCCACGAGCTTTATGACATCCTCTCAGCGCGCATTGTCGAAGCCGATCTGACCGATGCAGTGCTCGAAGAAACCCGCTACGTCGTTTCACAAGCGCTTGCATCTGTTCAAGATTTTCGAGCCACGCCCGCTTGGGCGCGTGTGAAAGGGATCGGAGGCCTTCCCGAAGCTCAACTTGCGCGCGTCCGTAGCTTCGCGAACGCTCGGGCGAGAATTGCGGCGATTCATGACGTCCCAGAGACCCGATTGATTGCGAACGATGCACTCCTCTGGATGTCTCGACACCCGCAAGCCGTTCTCGAGGACGCGAAGGCGATCCGGGCCAAGTGTTCCGCAGAAGAGCGCGAATGGATCCTGGAGGCGGCGCGTGAAGCGTTGAGGCCACAATCCCTCCCCGAAGAGGAACGCTCGTTCATCCCGCGGCACGAGCGGGACGCCGAGGACCGCGTTCGCCAGCGCTTGGAATCGGCGTTGACCGCGTTTCGTGCCGCTGAAGCGGCGGCCTCCCAGCGGGACTTGCAGGCGGTTCTTCCTGGCCACTGCGTGCGGGATTTGGCCCGCCTTCGACCCCAAAATACTGCGGAACTTCAAGAGGTTCCAGGGTTCGGTCATTTTCGAGTTGAGCGCTACGGGACCGCCATTCTCGCGCTTCTCGCCGTCGAATTGTGAGCCTGCTCGTCGTGTGCGGCGAGACCTCCGGCGACCGAATGGCGGCCGCGGTCCTGGCGGAGTTCGGCGCAGGCGCCTTCGGCATTGGGGGCGCGGCAGCGGTTGCGGCCGGACTTGAGACGCTTTCCCCGTTTGACGACGGAGTTGCCATGGGGATCGGCGACGTCGTCGCGAAGCTCCCGGCACTCTTTCGGCGCTACCAGCGTATCTTGCTTGCGGTAAAGGAGCGGCGACCAAAAACTGCATTGTTGATCGACTATTCGAGCTTCAATCGTCGTTTGTTGACTCCCCTCGCGGCGGCGGGGGTCCGAACGATTTGGTACGGCGCACCTCAAGTCTGGGCATGGCGCCCGCGACGGGCGGCGCGGTTTCGTTCGGTGGCGACGATGGCGACGTTATTCCCCTTTGAGCCCCCTTTCTGGACGCGCTTTGGCGTGCCGTCGCGGTGGGTCGGGCATCCGGCCCTTGAAGCCCCCAACCTCCCTCGCGCGACCTTGGAGGCGACGCTCGCGCTTTCCGCCGATCGGCGACGGCTCCTCATCGCCCCAGGTTCGCGACCGGGCGAACTGAACCGCCATACTCCCGTTTTTCTTGACGCTGCTTCCGAGTTGCTGAAGCGAGGAGCCTTCGACGACGGCGTCCTCCTCCTTCCGGAAAACCTGTTGCTGCCGCTCCGAACCTTCTGGGAGGGCGCCGCAATCGCGCGAGGCTTTCTCGTTCGACAATCGCCGCTTCCGCTCACCACCGTCGCCGGTGCCTTCGATGGCGCCCTCGTGGCAACGGGGACTGCCACGCTGGAAGTCGCGCTCGCTGGCGTCCCGATGGTCGCCGCTCACTGCTCAGATTTCCTCACTGCGTTCCTAGCAAGGCGCTTTCTTCAAATCCGCTATCTAGCTCTTCCAAATATTCTTCTTGGCCGCGCTTGTATCGATGAACTTCTGCAGGAGCAAATGACTAGTTCCCGTCTTCTCGATGCCTTTTCGCGAACGTCGCGGACGGCAGCCGTGGCGATCGCCGACGAGCTCCGAGCGCTCCTCGCACCGGAAGCGAGACCGTCGGCGACGGTAGCTGCATTGTGTTCCGCGTGAAGTCCTTCGACCTTCGTCGCTGGTTTGCGACGCCCGATGCCGCGGCGACGGCACGCCCGCTGGCCCTGGTGACGTTGGCGCTCCTCCCACTTCGACTTTGGGCACGTGCCGCCATCGGCTACGGCGACAGCGAAGCGTTGTACGCGACCTGGGGCGCACATCCCCAACTGTTCTACCGGGATCATCCCGGATTACTTGGTGTTTTTGCGCGGGGGCTTGCTGAGGGGGCGGGCGGAATCCCGACCCCGACCGCCATCCACGGGTTTTCGCTTGCCGTACTTTGCGGCTTCCCTTTTCTGTTCTTCGCCGTCTGTCGCCTCTTCCAGCGCGACGAGCCCTACGGCCAGCGGCGCGCCCTCGTCGCTGCGGTCGCCGTCGCCGTCACCCCGAGCTCGCGATCGGCCTCTTCGGCTTCACGCCGGACCTCGTCCTCGCCCCGCTGTGGCTCGCCGCACTTGGGGCGGCTGGCTTTGCGCTTCAGCGAAATCCTGGAGAAACTCGGGCAGATGGCGCCGCCGCAATGGCCCTCGCGTGCGCAGTGATCGCAACGGCTGCGAAGGCAACCGGCGGGCTCCTGGTGCTGGCGCTGCTTTCCGGTTTCGTCGCTTCGCCACGCTGGCGGCGGAGCCCTTGGCCGTGGCTGGGTCTCGCCACGGTCGGAACGCCGCTTCTACTCGTCGCCTCCGGCGCGCGCGATGAGTTCCGGGCGATGCTTGAGCACCGATTCATCACCACGCAAGCAAGTGCCGGATTTTCCCTACGAAATGCAGGTGCTGTAGTGGGCGGCCAACTCGCCTACCTCACGCCCGGCCCGCTGGCGCTCGTGCTGCTTGCGGCGACACGACTTCTGAAACTCCGACGAAGCGAGAACGCCGATGAACCGACGCGAGATCAGCAGCGATTGCTGCGCCTTGCGATGCTTGTCCCGCTCGCAGGACTGCTCCCGTTCTCCCTATGGAGTCGCGTCGCCGAACCGCACTGGCTTGCCCCCGCACTGCTCGCGCCAGCAATCTTCGCCGGTACCGAAGCGGGCAGCAAAGCGCTCGTACGCCCGTCGCGTGTGCTCGCAGCGCTCATGTCGGCAGGGGCGCTGACGGTCGTCGTTCACCTCTGGGTGCTCGTCCCGGCGGCGGCAAAATTGCGTCCAGATACCGCCGAGGCACGTCTCGATATCGCAAATGAACTTTACGGCTGGGACAAGGCGGTGGCCGACGTTCCTGTCGTTGAGAACGCCGCGTACGTCGGCCCCCATTGGACGGTTTGTGCCCAACTAGCTGCGCGTCTCGGCGGGAACAATGTCGGTTGTCTCGGCCCGACTGCCGATGACTTCGACCGTTGGAACCCGAAAGAATCATGGACAAAAAAACCGATCGTGGTGTTCGTCACCGACGATCGGTTTCCTGTCGATCTTTCGCGAAAGTTTCCCCAACGAAACATCCGCGAGAGCCACCGCGTAAACGTGTTTCGTGGCGGCCGACTCGTTCGCACATTCACGATCACGACGCTGGAGCGGAGCGCTCAGCAGGGGTGAATTCAAGCGTGCGCGTGGGGTTCCGCTTTTGGTGCGCCGCACGGTCCGCCAAGGGGAGCCCCCTCAAAAGGGGCCGGCTTCAAGCCGGCGTCGCGAAGGAGGGCGAGGTCGGCGTCGGCGTCCGGGTTCGGCGTGGTGAGCAGCTTCTCTCCAAAGAAGATCGAATTCGCCCCCGCCATCAAACAGAGCATTTGCGCCTCTCGCGTCATCCCTTCGCGACCGGCCGACAGTCGAACTTTCGACTTCGGCATCAGGATGCGAGCCACGGCAATCGCGCGGACGAGTTCAAACGGGTCGACCTTCGGCAGGTGCTCGAGGGGCGTGCCGGCAACAGCGACGAGGGCG
>JAAFHJ010000381.1 GCA_013298325.1 Myxococcales bacterium
GCCGAAGTTCGACCTGCCCGAGAAGGCGATCGCGGGCCTCGTGATCAAGATTCGGACGCTTCGCCAGAAGTAACCGATCTTCCAAAAGAAACATCACGAGCCAGCGCCTCCAAGCGCCTCGGCTTTTTGGTGCTGGGCCTCGGCCTGGCAGCTACTCTTTATTACGCCCCCAAAGGGCCCGAGGAGCGTGCGGTGCGCATCCGCTTCCCGGACGCCGTCACGCTTTCGGCGGCGGCGGAAATCGAAGTCGCGTTTCGTCGTACCGACGACCCCGAGCTCCTCACCATGGTCCGCGTTTCGGGGGCAAAGCCTGTCGCCCCTCACGAGTTTTCCCTTCGCGCCAAGCTGCCGAACGGGCCCCTCGAGGTGACGGCAAGCGTCGCGACGCCGGGCGACCTTCGGACCTTTGCCGGAAAAGTCACTGTCGACGGCCCCGAAATGACCGTCCGCGTCCGCGAATGAACGGCAAGAACGCCACACCCTGTTGCTCTGTGACCACGGTTCGATTGTCTCGGACTGGTCCTGAGACGTTTTAGAGACATGCGATGTGCGACACGGGAGCCTTGTCAAGAATTCGGGGCGTTTTTCCCCGATCGGCCCATGACATGCGTGCCAGAGGGGAGTCACTTGTCCAGCCCTGACCATGGAAGGGCTTGCAGGGGACCGGTTCCGCTGGGTAGAAGTTGGCCAGTTCCGAGAGCTGTCGTAGGTTATCCCACATGTGGGACACGCCCACCGCCTCTCAGAACCGGATCGCTCCTCCCGACGCTCGCGTTTGAAGAAGCATCCTCTGCGAACGGCGCCTCCCCTCCCGTTTGCAGCACCCGGCCACCGTTCCGCCGCTTTCCTGCGCCGCCGCTGGCCCCCCGGAGAAAAGACCTCATGAAGATTACCCCCTGGTGCCTGGCCGCTCTCGCCCCCCTCGCCGTCGCTGGCTATTCGGGCGCCTTCTTCGGTCAAGTCGCGGTTTTTGCCGTGACCCTCGGCATCTTCGTCGGTACGCTCAACCTCGGCCGTTCTTCCGCGCCGAAACTGCCGGCAACGTCGCCGGTGGTTCAGGTCGACCAGGCGTGATCGTCGGGTCGGCTCGCCGCTAACGTCGCGCCCCCACCTCCATGCGCCATTCGCCGAAACGTCTCGAAGATTTCTCCGTCACCGACTTGGAAGCGGTGCGGATTCTCCTCCGCGGCGATTCGGTCATCGACTGGCACCGCCTCAATTTCGTCGACCCGGCGGAAGTTCGGGCCTTCCTCGTAGCGAATGCGTTCGACCCGGAAAACACGAGCGATCGTGCACGGATGGACGCAATCAAGGCCGAGGCGATTGCCTTCCTCCGCCGGCATCTCGAGTATTCGATTCCGCGCCCCGTGGAAGAAGCCTCGGTTGAGGAGCTCTTCCTCATTGCCTCCGGAAAAGGGCACCGGCAGACGTGCGCCTGCACCATCCTCAAGTGCATGCACATCATCCATCATTTGGATGGGCGCGAGCTGCTGTTCATGCTGCCCCTCTCCCACCAGGAACTCTTTCACCTGGTCGAGGCGAAAGTCTATCGAACCATTGGCGAAATGCTCGTCGGTGGCTATCCGATCGTCGAGTTTGTTGGCGGTCGGAAGCACAAAGACAGCCTCTATACAAAGCTGCTTTCGAAGCAGGAGACGATCGCCGCGCAGGTCTACGACAAACTGCGTTTCCGGATCGTGACGGAGAGCGAAGACGACATGTTCCCGGTGATGGAACATCTCACGAAGACGCTATTTCCGTTCAATTACATCATCCCCGGGCAAAGCATCAACTCGGTCTTCGGCTTCAAGCAGCACTGCGAAGCGGTGCCTCATCTAGCCGAAATGCTTCCCAAAATGCAGGCCGGGAAGGATCTCGACTTCACGCCCAGCGACAATGTCTTCTCGGCGGCGAGCTACCGAATCATCCACTTCGTCGTCGATATGCCGGTGCGCCTCCCGCACGCGGTCCTTGAGAAGGCACCCGCAGCGGCGTGGTCTCTCGGTCCGGTAACATTCGTCGTGTGTGAATTTCAGATCATCGACCGCGTGACCGAAGCGACCAACGAAAAAGGGGATGCTTCTCACGCCCAGTACAAAGAGCGCCAAAAGCGGGCCGTCATGCGTCGGCTTCAGCTAGGGAAGCAGTCGGAAAGCGGGCCCGACTCGCCGCCGCGGACGCCTGGGAGCGTCGCGCCCGGTTCGCAGGCGACGCCGCCGCCCGCCGAAGTGCGCCCCTCCGATGGATTTCCGGCGGTTTCCCTCGCAAATCCGACACTTCGGTCCTCCACGGCGACGTCCGTCTGCGAAGTAGGAGACAGCGCGGAGTTCTCGGCAAACGCATCCCCCGCAACCAAGCCGTCGAGCCCGGAAGGCTGACCGATTACGGGTGTTGCCTTCCGCCAGTCCGGAGCCACGCCCCCACGAAAGAAGGATTGTCGTGCGACTCCAATCTGCGAAGGTTCAGCCGATCTCGAAGGAATGTGTCAAGGCGCTCATCGCTGCGGGGGACATCGAGACCGATGCTCCCGGCGAGGTCGAAAAAGACATTGTCGCCGTGCTCAACGCGTTCCTCACCGAGGAGCGGAAGGTCAACGAAAAGGCGAAAGATCTCCTTGCTCAGACCGGTCGCGGCATGGATCAGTACGGTCGCGTTCGCGAGCAGATCGCGGAGAGTCACGGCATTAAAGTCGGTGACGAGGCACTCGATTACGTCCTCGATCAAATCGTGATGACGTTCCACAATTCGCCGAGCGTCGACGAAATCTTTGTTGAAGATGTCGAGCTTCGGCGGGCGATGGCCCGCGTGTTCAAGAAGCACCTCGCCGACGCGAGCGAGGTCGAGCTCGAGATCCGCGCCCAGCTGAAGCATGTCCAGGAAGGGACGCAGCTCTGGGACATTGAATATGCCCGTGTTTCCGAGCAGTTCCGCAAACGCCGCGGAACCTGAAGATGCCGCTTCGGAGCATGACCGGGTTTGGGACCGCCGCGCAAACCACGACGGAAGGAACCCGCGTAAGCGTTGAAATTCGTACGGTAAACCACCGGCACCGTGAGGTTCGCGTCCGGCCGCCGAAGGGCTATGCAGATCTCGGCCCCCTCCTCGAAGGGCGCGCCGCTGCGTCGACGGGCCGCGGGCGCTTCGACGTCTCTCTTGCGGTCGATGCGGCGGTTTCCGGGGAGAAATCAAGGATTTCGCCGGAGCGGGTCGCCAAGGCCTGGGCCGAACTCCAGGCCCTTCGCGATGCGCTTGCACCCGGTGATCCCCTGCCCTTCGTTGCTGTTCTGCAGGTCCCCGGCCTTTTCGCGGCCGACGTCGGCGACCGGGAGGATACCGAACTTTGCGGCGCTGCCGAGCGTGCCTTCGACGGTGCGATGGCCGACCTCGATGCGATGCGCATGCGAGAAGGTATTAATCTTGTTCGAGATTTGCGAGAGCGCCTCGCCCTCCTCACAAAGCTGCACTCCGACCTGGCGCAACGTACTGCGGCGCTCGCGACGGAACACTTTGATCGCCTCCGCGGCCGCATCGCGAAGCTCCTCGAAGGGACCGGGGTCGCGGTGCCGAGCGATCGCATTGTCCAGGAGGCGGCGTTGCTTGCGGACCGCGGGGACGTCGCCGAGGAACTGACGCGATTTGCAAGTCATCTTCAGCAGTTCGACCAAGCACTCGCAAACGACAAAGAGCCCCAGGGGAAGCGCCTCGATTTTCTCCTCCAGGAATTCGCGCGCGAAGTGAACACGACCGCGTCCAAGGCCCAGGACTCCACCGTCGCCCACGTTGTGGTTGCGATGAAGGTCGAAATTGAGCGCCTTCGCGAACAGGTCCAAAACCTAGAATAGCGCGCCAATTCGGCGCCGAATCGTCCGAAAATCGAGTAGACGGGCTCCACTTCGGGCAACCGTTCCTTGCGCCATCGGGTTCAGCGCTTTTGCTTGCCGATGACCTCGAACGGCCCCCTCGGGCACTATGGTCAACCGCTCGGATTTCCTCCTCCTCATTCTCTCGTCGCCGAGCGGTGCCGGGAAGACGACCCTCACCCGCAAGCTTCTCGCGCGATTTCCAGGACTTCGCTTCTCGGTGTCCCACACGACCCGTGCGCCGCGAACGACGGAGAAGGACGGCTTCGACTACCATTTCGTCAACCGGGCGACGTTCCTGGAGATGGTCGCCGAAGACCAGTTCATCGAGTGGGCCGAGGTCCACGGAAACCTCTACGGGACGGCGCGCAGCGAGATTGCGCGATCTTCCGAAGACGCGGAATGCACCGGAATCATCTTTGATATCGACTACCAGGGGGCGCGACAGATTCGCGCAAAGGTCCCTGACGTTACCGGAATCTTCATTCTTCCCCCGTCGATGGAAGAGCTGGAACGACGCCTTCGCGGCCGCGCAACCGACGCCGAAGATGTGATTCTTCGTCGCTTCGCCGCCTCCAAGAAGGAGATCGAGCACTACGCGCTCTTCGACTACGTCATCGTAAATGACGCGCTCGAACACGCGTTTGCCCAGCTTGAAGGAATCATCTATGCGGAGCGCGCAAAGCGCGTCCGGCGTGCGGGCCTCGCTGAAGAGCTTCTCCGCCACGGAAAGCTCGAAAGCGTGCGCGACGAGATTCGGTCCTCTTAGCGACTTCTGTGCGCCCAAACTTACCTGTTCGCCACCTTCGCGACGTTTGATTTCGAAAGGGATACTTCCGTGACGCAAGAGAATTCAGTCCTGGTCGTCGGTTCCGTTGCTTATGACGATCTTGAGATGCCGACTGGCACCTTCAAGGACGTCGTCGGCGGCGCGGCGACCTATGCATCCATTTCTGCGTCGAATTTCGCCAAGGTGAACCTCGTCGGCGTCGTTGGGGATGACTTCGACAAGGGGTTCCTCGAGAAGCTCGCGGGGCGCGGCATCGACCTCGCGGGCGTCGAGCACGTCGCCGGCGGGAAGACGTTTCATTGGTCGGGGCGCTACTCGGCCGACCTTTCGAGCCGCGAAACGCTCGACACTCAATTGAACGTTTTCGCGACGTTTCAGCCGAAGATCCTCCCGGCGTACAAGGCGTCGCCGATCGTTCTGCTCGGGAATATTCACCCTGCTCTCCAGCTCGATGTCCTCAACCAGGTCGAGTCCCCTAAGCTCGTCGTGTGCGACACGATGAATCTCTGGATCGACATCGAGCGCGCGACC
>JAAFHJ010000388.1 GCA_013298325.1 Myxococcales bacterium
GCCAGGCTTGGCGCCCCCTCAACGGCTCGCGGGGCTTCGGCGGCGGTAGCCCCGAACATCGCGATTCCAAAGAAGCCTACGGCGATGACACCGGAATATGTGCGCATCATGGTCGCCCCCTTCCGCTCGGCGTTTCGAGCGGCGCGGACCCGCGAAAGCGGATTCGCGTCAGCGCTCGGGAGAGCGCCGCGGAACCATCCAGCAAGGGTTGTACCGAACGTGAAAGATTCGGTCGGAAAGGGGCGCAGGGACATCGGATTTCTTGGCCGTCCGGGTGGCGCGCGTCGACAAATCCGACGAGACGCACCCGATCGTGCGAAGGAAATCGTACGTAGGTAGATGTAGGATAGACAACTTTTTGGTTGACATTCGTGTCGCAGGGACTCGAGCGAGACGCACCACCGATCCGGGTGCTACGCAAAGATTTGCTGCGAACCGCCCGACGCGTTTGTCTCCGCCCGGCGAGACACGCGGCCGCGCGTCAGTCGGCGCAGAGAAGCTTCGCGGCCGCGAGGCTCGTCAGTTCGGCGGCGTCGTCGCCAAGCGCCGGGAAGGCACAGCTACGGCCGCAGCGCGCGACGGTCCGCCGATGGGCGCATTCGATGACCAACGGGACGACGTTCGGCCCTGCATCGGTTCCGCCTCGGCAGACGAAGCTTTCGCCGTCGTCGCAGGCGACCTCCCCCTGCGCGTCGCCCAAGGGGACCGTTCGCGGCGGGCCCGCGCAGAGCTGCTCGGAGTCGGCCCCTGATCCGTCGCCGACGACCGCAACGCCATCGGCGACACAGGCGCGCCCGTTGGGGCAGGCCCCCAACGATCGCCAGGGGCAATCGCGATGGCTGTCTGGCGGCAAACGTTCGGATTCACTGATAAAGCGTTCGCCGTCGTCGCAGCGGAGCACGCCGCCGACGCAATCGACGCCCACGACCGTCCCCTGAAACACGCCCCCCGCATCGGTCAAGAGCGCAAAATCGCCCGAGATCCGCTTTGCGGAGCAGCCGCGGCCGTCACAGGCGAGCAAAAATGCTGCGCACAAAAAGCGGCGAGCGCACCGAAAGAACTCTCGATGCGCTCGCGTCTTCACTTCGCTGAGACTTCCAGCAAAATCAGGTCTCTACGAAGCTCTTGAGCTGCTTGCTGCGGCTCGGGTGGCGGAGCTTACGAAGCGCCTTGGCTTCGATTTGACGGATACGCTCGCGGGTGACTTCGAAGTCCTGACCGACCTCTTCCAAGGTGTGATCGCTCTTTTCGCCGATGCCGAAGCGCATGCGGAGCACCTTCTCCTCCCGGGGGGTGAGGGTGCGCAGGACTTCGCGGGTCTTTTCGGCGAGGTTGCGGTTGATCACCGCTTCCGCCGGCGAGACGACGCTCTTGTCTTCGATGAAGTCGCCCAAGTGGGAGTCTTCCTCTTCGCCGATCGGCGTTTCGAGGGAGATCGGCTCCTTCGCGATCTTGAGGACCTTGCGGACCTTGTCGAGCGGGAGCTCCATCTTCTCCGCGATCTCTTCCGGAGTCGGCTCGCGGCCGAATTCCTGGACGAGGTAGCGGCTCGTTCGGATGAGCTTGTTGATCGTCTCGATCATGTGGACCGGGATACGAATCGTCCGGGCCTGGTCGGCGATGGCGCGCGTGATGGCCTGACGAATCCACCAGGTGGCGTACGTCGAGAACTTGTAGCCGCGCTTGTATTCGAACTTGTCGACCGCCTTCATCAAACCGATGTTCCCCTCCTGGATCAAATCCAGGAACTGAAGGCCACGGTTCGTGTATTTCTTGGCGATCGAAACGACGAGACGGAGGTTCGCTTCGACGAGTTCTGCTTTTGCGCGCTCGGCCTTCCGCTCCCCTTCGCGGATGTCCGCGTAGGTTTGGCGAAGCGCCTTGATGTCGATGTTGAGTTCTTCCTCAACGCGCTTGAGGTTCTTCTGCGCCGACGCCGCCGACGAGATGACCTCGTCATGGCCGATGCCGTGCTTCTTCTTGAACTTCTTCTCGGCGGTCGCATCCCCTTTGGCGGCACGGGCCTCCTTCCGGAGGTGCTCCATGTCGACGCCGGTGCGCTTCTCAAGTTCGGTCGCTCCGCCTTCGGCGCGCTCGATTTTGTGAATGAGCGTGCGGAGCTTCACGACGACGCGGTCGATGGTCTTCTTGTTGAGACGCATCTCTTCGAGGGCGTCGACCATCTTCACCTGGGTCTCGCGGACCTCGGCATCGATAGCTCGGCGGCGCGCAGCGGCGACCCCCTCAAGCTGGGCGTGCAGCTCGTGGATCTGGCGCTCAAGCTTGTGGACCTTGTCGATGAGGCGGAGGGTCCGCTTCTCGACTTCTTCCTCGTTGAACTCTTTCTCTTCGTCGTCGCCGTCGCGGACGAGCTCTTTGACGCGAATCTTCTTCTTCCGGAGCTTGTCGCCGAGGTCGATGATTTCGCGGACAGCCACCGGGCTGTTCAAGATGGACGAGAAGATTTGCTGCTCCCCCTCCTCGATACGCTTCGCGATTTCGACTTCGCCTTCGCGGGTCAGGAGCGAGACGCTGCCCATCTTCCGGAGGTACATCCGGACGGGATCATTCGACTTTGAGTAATAGGAGCCGTCGTCGTCGTCCTTGTGGTCGCGCGCGACAACCTTCTTCTCGGGCTCGTCTTCTACAATGCGCTTCGGCGCGATTTTTACCTGGGTCGCCGCATCGACAATTTCGATGTCGCCGTCGTCCCCGAGCCCCATCATGTCGTCCATTTGATCGGACGCGACATCAGCCGGCATGTTGTCGCTCACCTCGTCGAAGGTGAGGAAGTTCTTCTGGCTCTTCGGGCTGTCGGGAACTTGCTCTTTTTCCTTGCGATCCCGCTCTCGATTCTTCGTCGCCATGTCGCCTTCGTACCTCTGAGCTTCGCAGCCGATCGTCCGTGTGCCGTGCGGATGTGCACGCCGCCCATCGCAAAATCACAGGGGGGATTTCGCGCCTCTGCGCGCCTTTCGCCGCCTGCCGCAGGAGCGGTCGAGAGGCGAAAGAACCACGGAGCGACGGGCCCTTACCTCGATTCGCGACGCGACGCCATTTCCTCGTGCAAAAAAACGAGGTCCCACGCGAAACCGACTCGGCCAGCCGGTATCACACCCCGATTTTTCCCTGCTAGCCGCGCCCCTTCGCGTGGCGCTCTTGCACGCGGGCCCGCATTTCTTCAGCGATCGCCATCTCGCGGTCGAGATCGCCGCCGTCCATCCGTCGAGAGGTCGCCATCCCCTCCTGGCTCGTCAAGATGCCGCGAAGCGCATGCCCCTGCTCAAGGACCTCCGCGCGTGCCGCAGCCGTATCGGCGTGCTCGGGGGCTGCCAGACGCGCGGAGAGCCACCCGCGGAGTTCCATCGGGACTCCTGCAAGAAACTCAGGGACTTGAATCCCAAACCTGCCTTCGTGGCTTAACTTTAGGTTTTGCCTCAAGGATAGCAACGTAAGCGCGCTGTTCCCCTCAAGAAGTCCCACGACCGGTTCCAGCGAGAGATCGTCGAGGAGTTCGGGTGCATCGACGAAGGCGCCGACGATTTTCTGCCGGTGGGCCGCGCCAGGGGCCCGCGTCGGAATCCGCGCGCGCTTCGGGTCTCCGGCCGCTTGGTCGGCGATTTGGCGGCGTTCTTCGGCGAGGGCCCGCTTCACCTTCTGCTCAAGCGTCGCGAGGGCATCGGGGCTCGTGCGCGCCAAATCGAGGCGGGCGGCGAGGTTGTCGGCGTAGGCCTTGGCCATGCTCCGCACGAGCGGGTCATCTTCCTCGGCGAGGAGCTTCACGACGCGGTCGACGCGCTCGGCTTTCTCAAAGGCATTCAGGGCGTTAAACGTTGCGTCGAGTTCCGTTTCGAGGAGGTACTCGAGCATCCCCTTCGCCCGGCGGAGGAGGTCGTCGAGGGCGGCGGCGCCGCGGGTGCGGACGAGTTCGTCAGGGTCCTGGCCATCGGGGAGCGTCGCGACCTTCACGGAAAGGCCCGCCTGGCGCGCCGGGTCTCGAGACGCGCGTGCAGCCTTTTTTCCTGCGAAATCGCCGTCAAAGAGGAAGGTCACGCTGCCGGTAAACCGCTTTAGGAGCTTGGCCTGATCTTCCGTGAACGCGGTGCCGAGGGGGGCGACGACGTGATCGATGCCGCGCGCATGGAGGGAAACGACGTCGAAGTTCCCCTCCACAAGGACCGCCGACGACGCGTCGCGAATTCCTGCGCGGGCCTGAAAGAGGCCAAAGAGCTGATTTCCCTTGGTATAGACAGGGCTCTCCGGTGAATTAATGTACTTTGCAGGCTTTTCCTTCGGCTCGTCGCCGGGCATCGGCGGGAGTGCGCGCCCGCTGAATGCAACGACGCGCCCCTGGAGATCGACAACGGCGAACATCAGCCGATGGCGGAAACGGTCGTAGTGGCCGGCTCCGGCGGAGCGCGGAACCAAGAGGCCGGTCGCTTCGCCAGAGAGCGGCGAAATTCCTTGCTGGCGAAGGTAGTTGGCGAGCCCGTCCCAGCCGCTCGGCGCGTAGCCGATCCGGAAGGCGCGAAGCGCTTCGTCGGCCGTCGCATCGCTCCCCGGCACCAAGCCGCGGCGTTCGAGTTCGTCAAGGGCGTAGGCGCGATCGGGATGTTCTCGAAGACATTGCTCAAAATACACAGCGGCCGCCGCGTTCGCGCCATGCAGGTCGTCGCGCAAGCGCTTTTGGCGGTCGACCTCACCGCGATCTTGGGGGCGCTCCTCTTCCACGGGGATTCCGAAGCGCTCGGCGAGGCTGCGCACCGCTTCGGGGAACGTCGCCCCTTCGTGCTTCATCACGAAGTCAATGACGCTACCCGACTCCTTGCAACCGAAACAGTGGAAGAACCCGCGCTCCTGATTAACGTGAAAACTCGGCGACTTCTCTTTGTGGAACGGACAAAGACCGACCCAAGAACGCCCTTTGTTTTTGAGCGACGGAACCGCCTCCCCGATGACGGTCACGATATTCGCGAGGTCGCGGACGCGGACGATGGTGTGGGGGGAAATCACGGCGGTTTGGGGGCGCGAAGCGGCGGCGGCACGGGATGCCGGGGAATCCCAGCGGACTTCGCAGCCCAGTAAGGGTATCATCCCGCGATGGTTTTTGGGGTCTCCAAGACGGGCGGTGACGGACTTCGACGCGAGTGGCGG
>JAAFHJ010000382.1 GCA_013298325.1 Myxococcales bacterium
CGATCTTTGAGCCGGCCGGTCCCCCTGCGACTGCCTCCTCGGCCCCGGTTGAAGCGGCCCCGTCGTCGCGCGCACTCTCCGCCTCGGCCGACCGGCTGCTGGGCGTTGAAATTGACGACCGCTACGTCCTTGAAGAGGTCCTCGGCGAAGGCGGCATGGGGATCGTGCTCCGCGGTCGCCACAAGGTCATCGGCAAGCGCGTCGCCGTCAAAGTGCTCAGGGCCGATCTCGCCGGTGACGCAGAACTCACCGAGCGGTTTCTCACCGAGGCGAAGGCGGCCTCTTCGGTAGGTCACCCGAATATCGTTGAGATCTTCGACTACGGGAAGCTCGCCGACGGGAGCGCCTACTTCGTGATGGAGTACCTGGAAGGGTACAGTCTCGCGGCCATTCTCGGCGAAACGCCGGTCCTTCCGATGAAGCGCGTCTACCACATCGGTCGCCAGGTCGCCGAGGCGCTCCAGGCGGCCCACGACGCCGGGGTTGTTCACCGGGACATGAAGCCCGAGAACGTGATGCTCATTCGCCGCGAGGGGCAGGAAGATCACGTAAAGATTCTCGATTTCGGCATCGCCAAGATCGCTACGGCGACGAATCGCCTCACGCGCGCCGGGAGCGTCTTTGGGACGCCCCAGTACATGTCCCCCGAGCAGGCAAACGGCGACTCCGTCGACCACCGGACCGACATCTACGCCCTCGGCTGCATGCTCTTCGAGATGGCGATGGGGCGCGTCCCCTTCAACGCCGACAACGTGATGGCGATTCTGTCGATGCAGATGTTCCAAGCGCCGCCGCGAATGAGCGATGGCCCCCATCCGATCCCGGAAGCCTTTGAAAACCTGATTCATCGCGCCCTCGCCAAGAGAATCGACGAGCGCTACCAGTCGCTCCGCGAAGTGGCCGATGACTTGCGCGCCCTTGAGCGTGGCGAGACACCGGAAATCAGCGTTCCGGCGTTCTCCTCTCCACGCTCGGCGAGCGCCCTCCCGGAGGACGATGCCCTGGCCGGCCCCCGCCGAGGCAGCAATACTGCCGTCGCTCTGGGGGCCCTCGCTGTCCTGGTGCTTGGGGGCGGAGCCGTTGCCGCCTTCCAGCTGCGTCCATCGACGACGCCGCCCCCGCCGGCTACTGCGACCGCCGAAACGCCGGCGGCGCCGGTGCAGCCGCTCACCGTCAGCGTGCTCCCGAAGGTCGCGAAAATTACGGTCGACGGCGTCGACATCCCCCTCAAGGATGGCACCGCGAAGGTGACCGTTGTCGCGGGAAACCCAGGCAAACTCCACGTAGAGGCGCTTGGCTACGTCCCGGTAGACCGCACGATCGCTGCGGCGGACGGCCCGGTCCTCTCGTTTGTGCTCGACAAGACCCCCGTCGACATTGGGGCGCTCCCCCTCGATAAGCGCCCGGTCGCCGCCGGCAGTGATGCAAAAGGTCTCGGAAAAGTTAGCGTTTCTGCAGGGGCTCCCTCCGCCGTCGGCGCATTGCCGACACTCCCGCCGCCGACCGCGACCGTCCCCGTGCCGAAGCAGAAGCCGAAGGGCAAGGACGAAGACGACCCTTGGAAGTGAGAGCGGCCCAGACGCGGCCCAGGAAAGCCCCCCGAGGATCGCTCCTCGCGGGGCTTTTGCTTGGCCTCAACGGCGACGGCGTTCAGTCGACCTTCGAGAAGTTGTTCCCATCGAAGGCGAAGCGGGCCGCCGTCACGCCGCCCCACGGAAGGAGGAGCGGCTCGATGGCGCCGCCGAAGGGCTCTTGCCGGTAGGGGTAGGACTCTTTGGTAAAGCCGTCCGCCTTCCCTGGGCGCACATCGAAAATCGCCCCTTTGCCCTTGGGATTCGGGATCATCTGGACCATCCCCTGCACACGATCTTTGCCGCGCGAGCGACCCGTTTCGATGGCGAAGACGCGTTTGACGGTCTCCTTAACGGCGTACACAAACGTGAGATCGACGTTCCAGGTATCGGCCCCTTGCGTCATGTGCCGGGTGCCCCGCACGACAAGTTCGGCCGCGCCATCGCCATCGAAATCACGCGTGGTGACGGAGGAGATATCGGACGCGTTGTCGAATTGTTGCAGCGTGAGGTATTCGTAGCGAGAGCCGCCGCGGAACCCCGGCCCAACGACAACCAAATCGCGGCCAAAAAGGAGCACACGCTCCGGCGTCGCATCTTCGGCAAGCTGGACGGTGAGATCGATCTTCGCCGCGTCGGTGATTTTGCGATCGGCCTTGAACCGATCGACAAGTGCCTGTGAAGTATTGGTCTTTTCCGTCTTCGGCGTCGGCAAATCCTTCGGCAGCGGGTCGCTCTTCGGCGTCGAGGGGCCGACCAGCGGCTTCGCGGAGACGGCGTTCGTCTCCTCGGAGCTCAGCGCGAACGCCTTCCCGTTCCAGGTGTAGACCGCCTTCTTCTTGGGCGTAAATGCGCTCACGAGATCGTGGACGACGCTGTCACCGAGTAGAGGGAACGACCCTGCATCAAAGCCTTTGTTTTCGCCGGAGACGACGGTGATCTTCTCCCCGAGCGTCACCGTTGAGCTGGCTTTCTTGTCCCCCACCTCGACGGCGGTTTCCTGAGCGAAGACCGCATCGGCTTCGTCTCCGGTAAACCGTAGAACTTCCGTGATCTTACGGGTCGCGCCGCCTGCGGAGAGCGTGCGTTTCACGACGACCAACTTGTTCGAAACGCCGGGGAGTGCGAGCGTCTCCAGACCGGTGATCGCACCTGGGTATTCGCGGAAGAAGAACTGATTTCCGCCCCGGTAGTTCGGTCCGGCGACGGTCAAAAAGTTCCCGTAGGACGCGACGCGCTCCGCCTTACCGTCACCCGCGACGTCGGCGACGAGCTCGGCCGACGGCGCGTCGTGGGCCATCCCTTTCCCTTCCAAAAGTCCTTGAACAACGGCCAGTTCGGCTTCCGTCGGGAGGGCCGCCCCGGCCGGCGTCCCGATCCCGTTTCCGGCGCCATCGAGCCAGCCGAGCGCCCCCTTCAGACCGACGCGCGGTTCGCCGCCGTTCGGAAACGCTTTCCACGGAATTTTCGCCTCAAACACGAGCGGCGTCTCGCCAGCGGGCCCTTCGACGATCTTCGCGCCGTCGATCTCGCGCCCCTTCTGCGCGCCGGAGAGGAATTTCACCACACCGGCGGAATCGCCCGGTTTTCCTGGGAAAAGTCCGATGTCGACGCTCGTGACGCCCTTCCCGTTGGCGTTCGGAACGCCGATCGTCAGGACGGCCCGGCTCTCCTTTTCGGCGAAGGCGGCGGTCCGCACGAAGGGGGTCGGCGGGACTTCGGCGACCACGTAAAGGAAGGATTCGTCGCTCTGGAGGCCGAAGGCGACGTCCCCGGTCACGCTACCTCCGCGCGCTTCCTTCGCTTTCGCGCGGGCGGGCCACTCTTTTGCGAGGCCATCGAGCACGACCTTTCCGTTCACCGCATAGAGAGCGAGGCCGCCGTCGTAGCCGCCTCCGGCGCCCGTGCTGCCCGCCGGGTCGCCGATGCCGACGCCCCCTTGGGCGGCCGCCTCCCGAGCGATCGCCTCGGCATCTTCGCGAGATTTCTTGTCTTCCGCCGACTCGACTTTCCCAGCGCCAGCGCCGCCCCCGCAGGCGGCAAGGAGCAAAAGGCCGACGAGCGACGAGAGGCGAGGGGAGGAGGAGCGCATGGGACCGGCCTTTTACCGCATTTCCGCGTGGGCGCTCCCCCCGTCCTAAGCGGAGCCCCCACAAAAGCACGACGCCACCCGGGGGCGAGTGGCGTCGTTGCTTCTGCACCGGCTTGTCAGCGACCGGCTTTGCGTTTCTCGGCTTCTGCTTCTGCTTCCAGCTCTTCCAGGGCGGCTGCGAGTTCGTCCTGCTCGCTCTGGGTGGGGCCGGTCGGCGCGGTCGCGGCCGGGGCCTCGACGCGCTTCTGGATGCTCTCCGGCGCTTTTTGCGCTTCGGCGGGGGCGAGCCCCATCTTGCGCTTCAGCGAGGAGAGATCGTCTTCTGCACCGGCGTTGCGTTCGAGGCGCGCAAACTGGGAAGCGAGGACATCCCCCGTATATTCTTCCTGAATTTCGGCGCCTGCTTCCGCTTCCGCTTCGAGCTGGTCGATCTTCTGGGACATCCGATCGAAGGTTTCGAAGGCCGACTGGTCCTTGAGACCGTGCATCGTCTCCTGGATCGCCTTTTGGGCTTCCGCGCGCTTCTTCCGTGCGACGAGCACGTTCTTCTTGCGCTTTGCTTCCTCGATCTTGTCATTGAGCATGCGGAGCGCACGCTTCAGAGACTCGACGGCGGCCTTCTGCTTGTCCCACTGTTCTTTAAACGTCGCCGCGAGCTGATCATGCTCACGCTTGCGATTAAGTGCTTCGCGGGCGAGTTCGTCGTTGCCGGCGCGGACGGCCATCATGGCGCGGCGCTCCCACTCGGCGGCGTTCGCCGCTTCTTGCTCGAATTGCTTGAGCAAACGCTTCTCGTCCGCGATGCTCGAAGCGACCTGCTTCTTCGCCTCAACGAGCTGGCCGTTCATGTCGACGACCACCTGATTCAGCATTTTCTCCGGGTCTTCGGATTTGCTGATGAGGTCGTTCAGATTCGATTTGATGAGCTGTGCGAGGCGGCTGAAAATACCCATCTCACGACCCCTTGAGTTGAGATTCCACGCCAGTCGGCGGGAGGGAAGCGCGTTTGTGGACGGCGAACAATTGAGGAACGTCGCGCCCGATGGCGACGTCGATTTCGTCGATCATCGCCTCGAGCTCGTTGAAATCGAGGTTCTCCAGGCGGAGCGCCCCCGAGAGCACGACGCGCCCACCCGAGATACCAAAACTGGTGTGAAGAAGAGAGGTTGCATTCGCTTCGAGGAGCGCTTGCAAGAACGCGGGTTCCGAGCCGGCCGCCGGCGCCTCCCCTACATCGACGCGCGCGAGCACAATCGGCGTGTTGACCCGGAGGGCGATGGCGATCGCCCCCGAGCCGCTGTGGAGGACGAAGGTGTCCGGGTCGTCCTCGATAGGTTGGATCGCTCGGCCAAGGGCACCGAGATAGGCTTCCACGTCTTTGACGGTTCGCATCGGGATGGGTTCTCGGTCGTCACCGCCCAGGTTGTGCGCCGCCAAACGGGGGGCTCACCGAACCGAGGGTGCGAAGAGCGGCGAGGTTACGGCTCGCCGCGCCGGGTAGCAAGGGGGGA
>JAAFHJ010000392.1 GCA_013298325.1 Myxococcales bacterium
GGGCCGAAGGTCGTCGCCTGCGTCGCTGCGCAAAAGACCGCGGAAAAAGGCTGCGGAGACCGGGTATTTGCCGAGTGCGCCGCGAAAGTCGGCCCCTACGCGAATGGCGGCCCGCCGGCCCCCCCTGCGTTTGCCGACCCTGACGACGAGAGCGACGATCCCTAGCGCCCAATTCGCGTGCATTGTACACCATTTTTCCGGGATTGAGGTCGCCTATGTCCTTCACTGTTTTTGACGACCGCCATCGGGAACTCAGCTTTTTCTCCGCGCCGAAGCGCGTTGTTTCCCTCGTCCCGAGCGACACGCTCACGCTCGCCGCCCTCGGCTGCGGCGGCGCCCTCGTCGGTCGAACCGACTATTGCGAGCTCCCGGAAGCGCTCGTCGCTGGCGTACCGACGATCGGCGGCACGAAGAACCCGCGCGTCGCCGACATCGTCGACCTCAACCCGGATCTCATCCTCGCCAACCAGGAAGAGAACTCCCGGAGCGACCTCGAAGCGCTCGCCCAGCAGGGATTTCGGGTCTTTATCGCCTTCCCGAAGCGCGTCGCCGACGGCCTCGCCCAAATGGCCCGCCTCGCGCGCATCTTTCACGTCGCGAGCGATCCGGCGGTGCGGAGCCGCATGAAGCAGGGCTACGACGCCCTCCGCCGCGCGGAAGCGGCCCGCAAAGAGACGATCCCGCTGCGCGGCTTCTGCCCGATCTGGGCAAAGCCGCTCATGACGATCCACGGGTCGACCTACATCAGCGATATGCTTGATCTTGTTGGTATTCAGAACGTCTTTGCCGATCGGGAGCGCCGCTATCCGCTCGCCGCCGACCTCGCCTTCGGGCGCGCCCAAGCCGCAAAGGCGCCCGAAATCGTGGCGCCGGCGGTCCTCCTCGACGGGACGACCGAAGGGCGCGACGTCCGCTACCCGCGCATCGCCGAAGAGGAGCTCCTCGCCCGTGCGCCGGAGATCTTCGTCCTCCCGAGCGAGCCCCACCCGTTCTCGGAAGAGGACGCCAACGGTTTCCGCGCCATCGCCGCCGCCGCAGAAGCGACGAACGCTACACGCGCGCAGGTCGTCTTTTGCGACGGAAAAGACCTCTCCTGGTACGGCGATCGCGCCATTGATGGCATCGACCGTCTCCGCGAAGAAGTCCAGCTCTGGCGAGCAACGCGCGGGTAACTAGGCCCGAGCCTGATAGCGTGGTCGCGGTCGAGGATCGCTTGTAAGTAGGCCAAATTGCACGTGGTCGAGCCAGCGGCCTCCGCAGTTTTCGGCCTGGCGGGCGATCCCTTCCATGCGGAACCCGAGGCGCCGAATGACGGCGAGCGATCGGTGGTTGTCGGTCGCGGCGGCGACATGAATCCGATGAACACGCATTCGCTCAAAGGCGAATTCGAGCACCCCCGCACAGGCCTCAGTCATCAATCCCTGGCCGACGACGTCGTCGCGGAGCCAGTAGCCGAGGTCTCCGCGGCGATGGAGCGCAACGAGATTTTCGAGGCCGACGACCCCCAGAAAACGACCGAGACCGCCAGCCGTTCGGTCGCGCTCACGAATGGCGAGGCGCGTCGCTCGACCGGAATCCCAGTCGGTTGCGCTTGCGTCGGCGTACCGGAGCGTCGATTCCTCGTCGGTCGTGAACGGCACCCAGGGCAGCCACGGCTCCAACGACTTCCGCGAGGGCTGGATCGCCGCGAAGGCGTCGCGGGCATCGGCCGCCTCGAGGGGCGTGAGCGCAAGCCGCGGGGTGAGCAGGGGGCGAAGCCGGAGCTCACTCCGCGACGGGATCGCGAGCATGGGGAGAATCAAGGTCTCGGCACGCTAGCAGAACTCCGCGCGCTTCAGGCGCTGCGGCTCTGGGTCGGGCGGGCGGGGCGCTTCGGGTAGGCGCGCACCACCTCCGCCACCGGGCGCTCGACGCGCTCGATGGGGCTCGTCAGAAGCTCGCGGCCGTCGGCGCCGAAGAAGAGCGCTTCGCCGGCCCCCGGCTCGCCGACGTTCGGGAAGAAACCGCCGCCGCGAAGGAACTTGAGGGACCCCTGCGAGCGTCGACCGATCGCGAGATGTCCCTGAAGAAACTCACCTTTTCGGCGGTCGCGGACCGCTACGCAGACGCCGTCCCGAAAGTGATATTCGGTGTTGCGCGTGACATATACGCGGTGGCGTCGCCGATCGGGCCCTTGGTAGCTTCCGTTCCGTTCGCTCATGGCGCTATTCGCGCACGACCGCCCCCCCGGGGCCAAATTGCTGCGCCCCCTTCCGCCGACCTCGCTAGGAAGAAAGCCGCTTTCCCCCCCACTCCACCCCCCTGAAGGATCCTATGCCTTTCGCGCTTGACGTCCGTGTTCCGCTCCCGAAGACCCTCTCGAAGCTCGAAATTCGGAAGGCGGCGCGAAGCCTGATGAAAGAACTCACGATCGAGGATCGGGAACTCTCAATCGTACTCTGCGACGATGAGACCATCCACGCGCTCAATCGTGACTTTCGCCACAAAGACAAACCGACGGATGTTCTTGCCTTCGCCCTTTCGGAAGGGGAATTCGGAGACCTCGCCGGCGACCTCCTAGGTGATGTGGTGATCAGCGTCGATACCACCCTTCGGCAGGCAGAAGAGGTAGGAAAAACGCCATTTCAGGAGCTTGCAATGCTCCTCGTTCATGGCACTCTTCACCTCCTCGGGTGGGACCATGAAACGGCAAAGAAAGATCGTTTGATGCGCGCGGAGACCGATCGCCTGCTCCTCGCCATCGGTATCCCCCCGGTAGCACCGACCGCAGATCCCCCGGTGAAATCGGCAGCTAAGGCCGTCGTCGGGCCCAAAGGGGCGGCGCCTGCGAAGGGGGCGCCGGTGGCGAAGAAGGCGACCGCTTCGAAGGGGGGGACGACGTCGGACCGCGGCCGCGACGCGACGCGCGCGATCGCCACGCCTGCGAAGAAGGGGAGCCCGGCGAAAACCGTCGCAAAAAAGGCGGCGGTAGAAGTTGAAAAAGTGAAAAAATCCAAGAAGAAAGCGACGGTCTGAGCGCGCGTCTCTAGAGCCCGGTTGAGGGGGCAATTGCGGTCTGTGGCCAGCAAATTTGCTGCTCAACACGCGATTTGCTCCTCACGTGACCGCCGTCGAAAGGGCTCTCGTGGCGTCTAGAGTGCGGTTCCAGCGGTCGCCGCCGGCCTTTTTTCGCGAGATCGGCGGAGAATTTTGCTTGCGAGGCCGAAAAAGCCCGTGTAGCCGTGTTGCACATCCGAACGGGGCCGCGGAATTCGCTGCAGCGCCGCTCAAAGACGAGGCTCACCCGCCGCGATACTCAGGTTGGAACCCACCTGCGCGCAGGGGCGAACCCCGATTGAAATCTCCGGAACACTTTGCCGTTGACCTGGCAGGAGGATTTACCGATGGCTGCGAACAAGAAGCGTTTGACCAAGGCTCAGATCGTCACGGACATCGCGGAGAAGGCCGAACTCGACAAGAAGAGCGTGAACCGTGTCTTCGATTCGCTTTTCGACCTGATGAAGGGTCAGCTCGGCAACCGCGGCGCCGGTGAGTTCGTCCTCCCGGGCCTCCTCAAGGTCCGCGTCGTCGAGAAGAAGGCGACCAAGGAACGCCTCGGCAAGAACCCGCAGACCGGCGAACCGATCACGATCGCGGCGAAGCCGAAGTCGAAGCGCATCCGCGTCAGCGCCCTCAAGGCCCTCAAAGACGCCGTCCTCTGAGCCGCTAGCGGCCGCGCGGGCCTGCTAGCAGTCCTGCGCCCCTCGCTGCGAGGTGTCGACATCCGTCGGCGCCTCGTTCCGTTTTGTGCGCCGTCGCCGCAACACGAGTCCGCCGGCGACGAGTGCATCAAACACGAGCAAAGGCCCATCGCCGAACTGCTCGTAAATTGTGCGTTTTTCGAGAAGCACCGGCGTCGCTTCCAGGGCGCCACCGACCGGCTCGCTTCGGGTCGCTGCCCAGCGCCCGCTCGCGGTGACGTGGGCGCTCACCCCGCCATTGACGGCGCGTACGAGATCCCGCCCAAGTTCGACGGCGCGAAACGTCGCCGCCGTCAGGTGAAGCTCGGGCTCCGCGGTACCGGTAAACCACGCATCGTTGGTGATATTTACGAGTAAATTCGGGATTTTGTCCGCCTGAAAGAGTTCGCGACCGGCTGCTGGTAGTGTGTCTTCAAAGCAGACGAGCGTTCCGATGTTTGCATTCTGCACGGAAATCGTCACCGGCGGTCCCCCCGGCTCGATGCCGAGGCCGAGCCCAAACCAGCGCCGGAGGAACGGGAGCTCGCGGATGAGGGGGACCTGCTCGCCGAAGAGGACCAGGTGGCGCTTTTCCGAGGCTATCGAGAGCGTTCCGTCCGGGTAGGCGACGACGGCCGCGTTGGTACGCGTCCCCTGTTTTGTAGAGAGAAATAGGTGTTCTCTCACCCGTTGGGAGAATCGCAAAGGGGCCGATCGGCTCCCGGCGGGTGCCTCGCGGGAGCACGAACGGGTAGGCGGCCTCCGGCCAGACGACGAGGGCGTCGGGCTTTGTGCGCGCACGGGTGGCCGTCTGGAGCGCCTCAAGCAGCCCCTGTTCGGTCCCCGCTGCCCAGCGGCCCCGCGCGTCGACCCGCGCGTCGACGAGGGCCACCGGAAACGCGGGGGCCGCTTGGCGGTCCTCCTCGACGGCCCGCACGCGCCACACACCGAAGGTGCCCACCGCCATCAGAACGCCGCTCGCGAACGCCAGCGGCGAAAGGTCCCCTCGCCGCGTCGACGCCAGCGCCATCGCGATAGCTCCGAGGGCGAACACAAGACCGCGTTCACCAAAAAAAGCAGCAAGTTGAATTGCTTCTGGCAGGTGCGCGAGCGGGACCGCGGCGGTCCAGGGGAAGAGCCCGGGCGCAAACGTTGCAAGGTGCAGTAGAATAGAGAACGCGGCGATCGACCCAGCAGGCGATCGCGGGCGGAACCGGACGAAGAGCGCCCCGACCGCCGCATGCGGCAGCGCTTGCGCCGCTGCCGTGAGGAGCACCGCTGCCGTGCCGCCGAGGAGGCCGACCGACGAAAAGCGCATCGCCGTCGTAGCCACAAACGCCAACGCGACCGCCTGCGCCGTCGCCCCAAAGGCGAAACCGACCGCAGCGCCGC
>JAAFHJ010000383.1 GCA_013298325.1 Myxococcales bacterium
CGGTGGGGAGCGCCGCCCCCATCTCGCCGGGGCCGTCGCCGCGGTCGGCCCGATCGGCGAACCCGAGCTGGCCGCCGCCGTTGCTCCCCCAGCACTGGACGGTCCCCCCTTCGAGGAGCGCGCAGCTGTGGAAGGCGCCGCCCGTGACGGCG
Organism: Myxococcales bacterium; assembly: GCA_013298325.1. Classification (GTDB taxonomy): domain Bacteria; phylum Myxococcota_A; class Polyangia; order Polyangiales; family Polyangiaceae; genus JAAFHJ01. The sequence continues at coordinate 153 of JAAFHJ010000383.1, forward strand.
ATGGCGCGCCCGTCGAGGGGGACGGCGGGGAGCGCCGCCATGTCGCCCGGGGCGTTTCCGCGATCGCGCGTATCGCCGAGGCCGAGCTGGCCGCTTCCGTTAAATCCCCAGCACTTGACGGCACCGTCCTCAAGCACCGCGCACGTTTGGGTGCTGCCACCGGCGAAATGCTTCACCTTCCCGCCGAGCGCGACCGCCGGGAGGGCGTCGCCGAGGTCGCCGGGGAACTTCCCGCGGTCGCGGCCATCGTCGAGGCCGAGCTCGCCATCTTCGTTGAATCCCCAGCACTTGAGCGCGCCATTCGCGAAGCGCGCGCAGGTCCACCCGATCCCGGAGGCGATCCGGTCGGGGCTGCCGAGGCTGCCCCCGTCGAGCCCCGCTTCGGGGGCTTTTCCGTCGGTCTTCCCGCTATCACCGAGACCGCCATCGGGCCCCGGGTCGGCCGGCGCGTCGCCGCCACTGCAAGCGATCGGCGCCAAAAATACGACCAGTGAGAAGGTACCAATCAGGGCCGTGACCTGGGAAAAGATCGGCGAAACACGCAGAGAACGCACAGAGAGCAGCATGGGAACAATCCTCGCAATGCAGGCGGCAACCAGAAGCAGCTCATTCCCCAGAAACGCCACACGCGGAGCGGGAGGAGCTGTGGCTGCGCCCATGCTCCTAGCGCAAAAGCATCGAACTTACCAAATAAATTGGCGACGAGCACCGGGCCGGTGTGCCGTCACCCCAGCGTCACCTCGCCGTGACTTTGAGGTTTGAGCGACTCCACTTCGAGGTCGAAGATTCGAAAGCCCACGTTGACTGGGCCCGTCGGCGAGCTAGAGCGAATTTACAAACGTCAGAAGCGCTTGCTGGTCGGCGTCGGTCAGGCGTTCGAAGGCGAGGCGGCTCGAGCGGCCTTCGCCGTCGTGGTGGGAAATCGCGGCGGCGACGGTCGGGGCGCGGCCGTCGTGGAGCAGGCGCTGCTCGCCGTGGACCGTCGGAAACAGGCCGATCCCCCAGAGCGGGGGCGTACGCCATTCGGAGGGGCTGGCGGGCCCTTCGCGGCGGTCGGTCGGCTCGGGACCGGCGCTTCCGTCGGCGGGGCGATCGGCGAGCTCGGCGCCGAGATCGTGAAGAAGCAGGTCGGTATACGGCCAGATCGTCTGCCCGGCGACCTCCGGCTCGGTCGCTCGGCCGGTCGCCTGCTTCGGCGTGTGGCAGCCGGCGCAGCCGCTCGCGTAGAAGAGGCTACGCCCTCGAAGTACTTCCGGATTTCCCGGATCGCGACGGGCGGGGACCGCCGTGAGCCGGAGCATCTGGACGAGGGCGTCGAAGCGGGCCTTGGGGACCTCCGGCGTTCCGCCGTGGGGGGCGGCGCGGCAGGCCGTCTGGGGGGCCGGGCAGCGCTCCTCGGGGTGCGCGTCCGAGGTGAGTCCGAGGTCTTCGTAGAGGGCGCCCGCTGTTTGGGCAGGGAGGTCTACAGCGCCGGATTTCCAGCCAAAATGACCGGCAGCGCCCGCAGTCCACGCGACGCGCCCCGAGATCCCGTCGCCGTCTTTGTCGTCGGGGTCGGCGGCGGCGCCTAGTGCCGCGTCGGGGATCGCCTCGAGAAGCCCCTGGCCCGCGAGCGCGGGGCCGATCCGCGGCGAAAGCCGCGTGCCGGTCGGGAAGGGGCCGAAGGCGAGGCGATCGACCCGGTAGCGGACGTCGACCCGTGAGCGATCGCGGCCGAGGGCGTCCTGGAAGGCGATCGGCCGCTCTTCCCGAACGGGGATGCCTTCGCCGAGAACAGCTGCGATTCCAAAAGGTTGAAGCTGGATGCCGTAGGCGTCGGGCGACGAGCCGACGTCATCGGCAAGGCGGAGCAAAATCGCGGCGACGGGGCCGCGCCCACCGCGGTGGTGGCAGGAGGTACAGGCGACCGCGTTGAAGGTTGGCCCGAGGCCATCGAGTTCGACGCGCCCCGGCGCGGAAACCCAGTCGGCCTGAAAGAGCTGGAGGCCTGCTTCGTAGGCGGCGCGGCGCGTGGCTGCGAGGTTCGCGACCGGTCGCGCAAAGGCGCCGGGCCCAACGTCGTCGCTCGTCGTCGCCCCGCCGGGGAGGCGCTCGCTCGGGTCCTCCGCGGGGGCGGGCCTTGGAGCGGAGGCATCGGGAAACGTACCGGAATCGTACACGAAAACGTCGAACTCACCGGCGTCGTGCTCACCGGAAGGGCCCACCGGCGAAGCGCTGCCACAGGCGCCGGCGAGTGTGCTGCTGGCGACCGCCGCCGCGAGCGTAAACGGAAGGAAATTCCGGCTCATAGCGACGGGTAGACGCGGAAGGGGGTGGTGTAGGCCCAGGCGTTGAGGAGCGCTTTGCCGCCGCCGAGGGAGCCCTGAAAGCTCCAGCCCCAGCCGTACAGCTCGCCGCGGTCGGTGAGCGCGAAGCCGGGGCCGCCCGCGCCGACTTCGATCTCGATGATCGACCCGATCCCGGCCGGGAGGGCGACCCGGTGGGCCGTGTCCCGGTTGGCGAGATCGCGGTCGCCGGCCGCCGTCGTCCCGAGGCCGAGTTGCCCAAGGCTACCAAGCCCGAAAGCGCCGATTTCGTTGCCCGATCGCGCGAGCACGAGGCCGACGAAGCCGTCCCCAGCGACCTGCCCGATGGCCGGGAGCGCCCCGCCCCAGCTCGCCCCGGCGACGATCGGCGTCGGCGCAAGAGCCGCCCCGGCGACGCCGATCCCCGCCTGACCATTCTGGTTTTGCCCCCAGGCGGCGACGGCGCCGTTCTTCCGGGCGATGTAGACGGTGTAGTTCGCGCTTGCCGCGGTGAGGCCGTCGAGGTTCGAGATCCGCGTCGGCGACGGATGGGCGGCGGTGTCGACGGCGCCGGTGCCGAGTTGGCCGTACTGGTTGTTTCCAAAGACAAAAACGCCGCCATCCCGCGTGATCGCGACCGAGTGCGCGCTGCCGGCGGCAATGGAAACGACGTCGGTCAGGTTCGGGATGACGGTCGGCGTCATCCGCGCCCCGCCGGCAAGGGAAGGGTCGCCAAGCTGGCCGTGGCTGTTGCCGCCCCAAGCGAGGACCGTCCCGTCGCTGCGCAGGGCGAGCACGTGCTCGGTCCCCGCCGCGATCGCCACGACGCTGGCTACTCCTGGCACCGACGCCGGGAGTCGCCCACACGGCGAATTTCCTGCCGATCCGCAGTCGCTCGGCGTCGCGTAGCCGAGCTGCCCGGCGCTGTTTGAGCCCCAGGTCTCCACGGTCCCATCCTTCGCGAGGGCGACCATGAACGTCTGCCGGGTGACGACCGACACGAGCGCCGGCGCGGGACGCGTGAGGCGAGCGGGCGGGTTGACGGCGTCGTCGGCGCTCCAGGTGCCGGTGAGCGTCCCGTCGCCGAGCTGGCCAAGCTCGTTTCGGCCCCAGGTCGCGAGGGTCCCGTTCACGAGGAGCGCCGCCTGCGAATTGCCGACGGAGACGCGATGACCGAAGTAAAGTTCAACGGTTACGGTCGTCGCGCGGCCAGCGTCGTCGGTCGCAACGACCTCAATGCGGTTGGCCCCCGGCGCGAGTGGCAGCGCCCCCGCCACCGATCCATCCCCGGCGGGGGCGGGGAGCGGCACAAGCGGGCCGCCCGGCGCCGCCCGGTAGCCGAGCGTGACCGAAGCGTCGGCGCTCACCTTTCCGGTGAGCGGAAAGAAGCGCCCGTCGAAGGTCGATCCGGCGGGCGGGAGGTCGAGGCGGAGCCGCGGCGCGCCCCCAGCGTCGGTCGGTGCCGTCGGCGACGGAGCATCGGCCACCGCGTCGGCCGCTGCATCGGCGACCGCGCCATCGGCGACCGCGCCATCGGCCACGGGGCTACCGGCGTCCGGAGGGCCTTCGCCGGAGGACCCGGTCGAACTGCACGCGACGGCGGCCGTCGCAAAAAAACCAAAGGAAATCGAGGCGAGGCGAACGGTCATTCCTCGCAATTATCGATAGTGAAAATCATTTTCAATATAAATCGCTGGCGACCCACGGGGGACGCACCGTCCGCCGCGTCGCTTCGACGGTCTCCGGGACCGGGCACATGAGCTCGAAGTCGACCTCTTCCTTGGAGATCTTGTCCTGCGAGCACGGCGTTCTACGGAGCTCCGACGCACGGAGTCTGCCGGGGAGTCGTTCTTTCGCGGCGCTCCGCACGCTCCCACAGCGAATAGGCCTCAAAGACCTTCGCGGCAAACCGCCGCGATGCGCGAATGGTGAATCGCTTTTTCAATGCCGGAACAACCACGTTCCATTCCCCGGGCAGGTTCCACAAACCCATCGTGACCTTCCCCTCGGAGAAGAGGACTTTTCGCGCGAGGAGCCCGTAGGCATCGAAAATGAGCCCGTCGGCAGTGAGTACGACGCGGCAGACGCCGAAGCCGCGCCAGTCGTCGAGATTGACCTGCGCGAATGGCGCATTTCCCAAGGAATCTCCGTCTATTCGCGGCGCCATCCTGGGGGGCGCACGAAGGACGAGATCTACTGCGCTCACCACGAACGCTAGCGGCGCGAAGATGGCAAATACGAGAAGGAAGGAGCCCACCGACGAACTGCCTAGCCGACCGGCCGCTCGGAGGCGACGCGCGCGTCCCGCTCTGCGCGCGGCGTGAACGCTAGAAAAAACCGAGTGCTGCCCGCCGCGTTGCGGCCGCTCTACTTTCGTCCGGTGGCATCGGCTTGGACGGCGTGACCTTCGACGGCGATCGAGACGCCGATGGCGCCGCGCCCCTGCGAGCTCTCCGTCGACCAGAGAAGCCGCCCGTCTTCCCGGTCCAGGGCAAACAGGTGCGTGCTCGACGTGGCGAAAAGCACGTCTTCGGCGAGAAGCATCGTTCCGATCGACTCACGGTTTTCGCCCAGCGCCGTGCGCCACAGAACAGCGCCGGTCGTTTGATCGAGCGCGACAACGACATGAACGGCCTGGGGGACCGCAAAGAAGCCGGTGCCGCTCGTGACGGCGTCGACCCCGAAGGCGAACACCGTCCCCCGTTCAAGAAGGACGCGAACGAGCGCGAATTCGTGG
>JAAFHJ010000384.1 GCA_013298325.1 Myxococcales bacterium
GCAAGGTGCTACCGCCCTCCCGCGAGCTCGTCGACGCCGTTGTCACTGCGGTCGGCAAGGCGCTCCGCCAACCGAACGCCGCCTACCTCTCCGATGCCGACGATGGTCCCGACGGCTCCCGCCCGGCAAGCGCCCGCTCCTTCCTCGCTTCCCGGGAAGGGAGCCGCACCTGGCTCGTTCATCGCGCCCTCCGCGAGCTCGGAATTCGTTCCGAATTGCTCGTTGCGGAGCCGACCCCCTGGAGCGCCCGCGCCGATGTCCCGGTCCGCTCGGGGCGCTTCACTCATCCGCTGTTGCTCGTCGCTGTGCCGAAAACGCCCGGCGGCGCTGAGACGGAACCGGTCCTCGTCGACGCCGACGTGCAAGGTCCGCCGCTCCCGCCCGGCCGTATCTCCCCGGAATTGAAGGGGCGTTTGGCGCTCTTTGCGAAGGACGGCACGATCGCCAGCGTACCGGTCACCGCAAACGACAACGACGGCGACGAGATCGACATCCGCCTCGCCGTCGACGCCAAAGGGGACGCCAAAGGGGAGGTCACCGTCGTCCTCCGCGGCCGCGCGGCGCAGGGCCTCGCCGATGCCTTTGTGCGCGTCGTCGGCGACGAACGCCAAAAGACCCTCCGCGGCGTCGTCCTCGGCTGGCTCCCCTTCGCGACCGTCGAAGACGTGAGCCTGTCGTCAAGTGAAGGGAGTTGGCAGGTCGCGCTCCGTGCGAACGTGACCATCGGCGGCTTCGCCCAAGTCGAAGAAAAGAATGGCGTTTCGACGCTACTCGTCCCCGGCATCGATCCCGTCCACGGCGTCTATCCGCGCCCCTATTCGGGCACGCTCCGCGCCGCCTACACGAGCCAGGGGAAGCGCGAATCCGACTTCGCCATCCGGGCCGGCTCCCTCTACCACCTCCATCGAAAGCTCGATTTTCCGGACGGTTCCAAGGTCGAGTCGCTTCCGGGCCCCCTCGCCGAAGACGCGACGCTCCTCCACGGGAAGCGGACGCTCAAGGTCGACGGCCCGCGCATCGAGGAGGACTTCTCCCTCGTCCTCGAGTCGGGGACGGTCCCTGCCGCCAAATTCGCTGCATTTGGCGCATCGATCGTGCGCGTCGACGACGGCTTCCTCGCCGGCGCCCGGGTGACGACTCCGAAGGCGCCTGCAAAGAAGTGACTCCCACCGGGGGGCCGTTTTCGACTATCCAGAGCCCCCAAACTTTCCAGCCAGCCTCCGAGTGCCGGCCCACCTGCACTACGCGCAAAGGATCGAATCATGAGCGGCCACTCCAAATGGGCAACGATCAAACACAAGAAGGGCGCGACCGACGCAAAGCGCGGCAAGCTCTTCACCAAGTTGATCAAAGAAATCACCGTTGCAGCCCGCATGGGCGGCGGTGACGTCAGCGCAAACGCGCGCCTCCGCAAGGCGGTCGCCGACGCAAAAGCCCAGTCGATGCCGAACGACACCATCACCCGCGCCGCCAAGCGCGGCACCGGTGAACTCGAAGGCGAGGCCTACGAAGAGGTCCTGTACGAAGGCACGGGCCCCGGCGGCTCCCTCTTCCTCGTCGAAGGAATGACCGACAACCGCAACCGCACGGTCGCGGAACTCCGGAAGATCTTTGACAAAAACAACGGCGTTCTCGGCACGTCCGGCACCGCCGGTTGGAACTTCGACCGTCGCGGCATCGTCGTGCTCGCCAAGAGCGCCGTCACCGAAGACCAGCTCATGGAAGTAGCCCTCGGCGGCGGCGCCGACGACTACACCGACGAGGGGGAAGAGTGGAACGTCTCGAGCTCGCCGGAAGCGCTGAACGGCGTCCTTGAAGCGCTCGAAGCGGCCAAGATCGCCGTCGTGAGCTCATCGACCGCCTACATCCCGAAGATGAAGAAGGTCCTCACCGGCCGCGACGCGGAAGTGGCGATGAACCTTGCGGAAATCCTCGACGACAACGACGACGTCCAGAACGTCTACGCCGACTTCGACATCTCCGAAGAAGACCTCGCCAAGCTCGGCGGCTGATGGTCGCAGGCGCTTCGGCGACCCGCGAAGGGTGCACGGTGCTCGGGATCGACCCGGGCACCTTGCATTTTGGCTGGGGAATCATTCGTCGCGTGCGGAGTCGCCCCGTCCACATCGCCCACGGCGTGATTCACCCGGTCGCGAAGGCCCCCCTTGGTGAACGCCTTGTGGCGATCGAAGCGGCGCTCGTCGACATCCTCACGCGGTTTTCCCCGCAGGAAGCGGCGATCGAGAGCCTGATTTACGCAAAAGACCCATCGGCGGCGGCGAAGCTCGGTCACGCCCGCGGCGTCGCCCTTCTTGTCTGCACACGCGCGGCACTCCCCGTCGGCGAATATCCGCCGTCCCGTGTAAAAGCAGCCGTTTCCGGCGAAGGGGCGGCCAGCAAAGTGCAAGTTGCACGCTTTGTGCAAAGCATCCTTGGACTGGCGGAAGCGCCCCCCCTCGACGCCTCCGACGCCCTCGCCGTCGCACTGACCCACCTGCAAAAGGCCTCCTACGGGACGACGGCAGCGACGCGAATTCCAAAAAAACCGGCCGACGACGGTGCAAAACGCGTCGCCGCAGCCATCCGAGCCGCCCTCGCGAAACAGGCGGCACGCCCGTAAGATCACGGGAGGCATTTCCTTACAAATGGGCGTGTATCGTCCCTCGCCCCTTCCCGTCAGACGCCCCACTCGCTAAGCGCCAGGGCGCGCGAGCCTTCCCTCCCCCACTCCTCGGAGCCTTCCATGTCGCGAAACCGCTTCTTCGCCGCCGTCTTCGTCGCCACCGTCGCTGCCACGCAGGGCTTCGCCGCGATCCACGCAGCTCCGGCCAGCGCCGACGGCTCGCCGACCGCAGCCCCGGCGAACGTGGCCGCCGAGTCGGTCGCCAAGGTTCAGGCGTTCTACGACAAGACGACGACCTTCAAGGCAGATTTTACTCAAGAATTCAACGCCAAGCTGCACAACAAGAAGACCTCGTCCAAGGGCGTGGTGACCTTTTCGAAGCCGGGCAAGATGTACTTCGAGTACGCGGAACCGGAAGGAAATCGGGTCGTTTCCGACGGAAGCACGCTGAAGGTCTACGAGAAGGGCAGCTCGCAAATGTACGAGCAGGTCGTCGACAAGTCCCAGTACCCGGCCGCCCTCTCGTTCCTCACCGGCTCCGGCAAGCTCACCGATAGCTTCACGTTTCAGCAGTTTGATGGCGACGCGATGGGCTTCAAGGGGGGCGTCGTCCTCGCCGGGACGCCGAAGCAGGCGTCGCCCGCCTACAAGACGGTCTTCTTCTACGTCGACAAGGACACCTGGCAAGTCCGCCGCGTGCTCATCCTCGACGGGCAAGGGAACCGAAATCGCTTCGACTTCTCGAAGCCGCGCGTGAACGAGCCGGTCTCCGCGGAACTCTTTAAGTTCACGCCGCCGCCCGGCACGACGATCGTGAAGCCGTGACGGTTTTGGGGGGCGGCCCCGCGGGCGTCGTAGTAGACGGCCGCCGTGGTTTCTGAAACGGCCCCCGCCCCGCTCTTGCCCGCCGAGGAAGTGCTCCTCGCCTGCGGAAACTGCAAGAGCCGGAGCCGCACTGAAGACGACCCCGTGCTCCGAAAGGTGTGCGGGGTTTGCGGCTTTCCGCGGGTCTTTTTGACGCCGGAAGATGCTGCGCTCGCTGCAAAGACCGGCAAGACGGCGCTCGCCGATGCAAAGCGTTCGAAGGTCGTCGCCGCCGGCGCGCGCCTCGCATCGGTCGGTGTTCTTGCGAGCGCGCTCGTCGCCGGGGCGCTGGGTGGGCTGCTCCTTGGCCCCGCGCCGGCCGCCGGAGTTGTGCTCTTGGTCGTGATGGCCGCCCTGGTTTTTGGGGGGCTGCTGCTTCAGCGTCGCGGCAATCGTGCGGAAACGGCGGCGACGGCGGCAGTTGCCACGGCCCTTGAAGAGGGGGCGCGGGCGCTCGTTGATGAAGCGGTCGCACCGGTCACCACAGACGCCCTCGGGGCGCGTCTTGGCGTCGACACCGCCGAAGCAGAACGCCTCCTGACGATCGCAACCGCGTTGGGGCGCGCACGGATTGCCGTCGATGCCGCCGGGCGTGTAGAGGCGATCCCTTCGAGTTTCCGAGAGGTGAGCGAGGAGCTTGCCGATCCTGATGAAGGGGCCAATGCCCCCCAGAAAGCGACGACGCCGTGAGTGATGCCGAACGACGGACCCTGACCCATGTTGGCGGGGAAACACGCATTTTCGGCGCTCCGGCGTTCGGAGAGAAGCTAGCGCAGGCCCTGGACGTGCCGCGCTCGGACCAGACCCGCGCCCGCGGTGCCCAGCGCCCGCGCCCCCAGGAGGGCTACGGCGCCGAAGACCTCTATTTCGACGAACCCCAGCGGCGCGCCCCCAGCTCCGGCGAGGACGACCCGGCACGCCCCCACGTGCACGGCTTCCACGCCTGGCCGGCGCGCATGCATCCGATGACGGCGCGCGCCCTCATCGAGCGCTTTTCCGCGCCGGGCGGCAAGGTCCTCGACCCCTTCGCCGGTTCGGGGACGGTCGCCATCGAGGCGATGCTCGCCGGCCGCCATGCCTTCGCCAACGACCTGAACCCGCTCGCTGTCCGTCTGCTTGCCGGGAAAACCGACCGGAAGACCGACTTCGCCGCCGTCCTCGAAGACGCCGAGAAGATTCGCAATTTCGCCGACGAACGCCGCATCAAGAAGGTCGGCGCCTCCCGCCGCTACGAGGAAGACGACGTCGCGCTCTTCTCGCCCCACGTGCTCCTCGCCCTCGACTCGATCCGGCTCGGCATCGAGACGATCGCCCGCGAAGAGACCTTCCGCCCGCTATTCCTCGTGCTTTCGGCGATGCTGGTGAAGTTCTCGAAACGCGGCGGCGACAGCGCCGACGGCACCGTGGAGAAGCGCTTCCCCCCCGATTTTCCGGCGCGGTTCTTCCTCGCGAAGACCGAAGAATTTGCACGAAGACTGGAATCCTTTCGGGAGCTTGTCCCGGCCGATTCACGCCTCTTTACCTACGAGGAAGATGCGTCCCAGCTCTCGAAAATCCGCGACGCCGAGATCGATCTTCTTGTGACGTCGCCCCCTTACGCGGCGACCTACGACTACTTCGAGCACCACGCGCTCCGCCTCCGATGGCTCGGTCTCGACGGCCGCAACTTTTCCCGCGGCGAAATG
>JAAFHJ010000385.1 GCA_013298325.1 Myxococcales bacterium
GGTCGTCTTTGACGATGGCTCCCGGCAGGAGATTTCCTACGCACTCGTCGATGCGAGCGGCGCCCAAGACGGGGATCGTGTGCGCGTCGCCCGCTGCGGGCTGGAGGTGACGACCGTCCTGCCGTGGCTTTCCCTGGAGGAGGCGCTGGCTGTCTTCGTGCGCTACGGGATCCTCCCGGCAGATGCGGCGCCACCCGATGCCGCCACCGACACCCCGTGGCCGCTCGCACTGTTTGACATTGTTTGGGGGGCGCACGAAGCGAACGTGCGGCACGAGGCGATCGTCGCCTTCGACCCCGACGAGCTCTCCGCCGACCTTCTCGCCAGCTGGCTTCGCCGCTCGGGCCTTCCAACGGCGACGGTCACCAACGCGACCGCGAAAGATGGCGGACCGTCCCTCGTCCTCGACCTCGGGAACGACCCCCGTCTTTCTGGGCCCGTCCGTTCGCGACCGCCAGCGAATTTCCTGGCGGAGGCGTCGCGAGAGACGGCGGGCCCACTTCCACAGGGGCCCGCCGTCTCTCGCGCCGTGCGGGCCGTCGCCCACGAAGTGGGGCCCCATCTTCACGAGATCCTGGAAGAGGTAGACTCCCCCTGGCGCTGGTACTGGGTCCACTCCTGGGACGCGCGCGCCGCCTTCGTGCGGCTCAACCGGGAGGCTGCCGCGGCGCTCGGCGTCGGACTCTTTGAGGCGCGACGCGGCGATCGGTGAGCACACCGTCACGCGCGTAGGCTACTTGGCGAAACGCTCGAAGTTGATGAAGGAATCGCCGGTGTTGGGGCAAGTTCCCGTCGTAGCGACGTCGACCATCGCGCCGCCTCCTGCACTCGCGATGCCTTCGAAGGGGCTCGCAGTTCCGAGCCTTTCGGACACCCAGGAGCCGCCGGAACGCGCGACGCGGGACAGCGTGAAATCGGAAGCGCCACGGACGACGTTGACGACGTCGCCGCCGGGGGAACCGAACGTCGGGGCGAAGCCGTTGGAGACGATGTTCGGCAGCGGAACGAGCGTGGTGCCGGCTACGTTTGACGACAGGGTAGTTCCCTGGCGCACGAGCAATGCGCCGCTCGCGAGGTGAATTTGGTCGACCGGGGTGAGGTTCACGCTCGTCGCCGGCGACCCAAGTCCCGGTTTTTCGTCGATGTACAGGGTGTTGTTACGGACTTGCGCGAAAAAGGCCTGCGGCAGGTCGGTCACCGCGACGCCGCGGTTTTGACCGCCGCTCCCGGCGATAACCGTGGAGGCGTTGCTCTCGTAAAAGGGCGTTCCGGAGGCGGCGATCCACCCGATCGTCGCCTCCTGCCCCTTGGTCGCCACTGCCGCCGCGGCAATTTTTGACGCGGTCAGGCCAACGCCGAACGGTTTCGATGACGTCAGCCCCGACGCTTCGTCGACCCGAAACAAGATGCGCCCGTGGGTGACGACGGCGACCCCTTCGTGGGTCGCGAGGAGGAACGCCGGATCGGGCGCAGGCAGTTCAAATTCAGCCCCTTGGCCGCAGAGGGGGGCGCCGGAAGCGACCGTTGCGCGCCCCGTCTGGTGGAGGACAAGGGTGTTTAAGCCAGCCCCGCACGACGGCCCGAGCCAGTAAACCGACGTCGCCGTGACGGCGACTTGCGGAAGCGAAAGGGCGCCTCGCGAGCCGTTGCATCCTGCGCGGAGCCCGTCGAACGTTGGGCCAGCGTCGATGGGGCTGCTATCGCCCCCGTCGGCTGGCGCGCTGTCCGGGGTGCCCGCGTCCGGGGGGGCGCTGTCGGCGGTCGCGTCGAGGGGCGCGCCGCTGTCGGTGGCTGCCGGTCCGATGGTGAACGACGGGGCGGCGCTGCAGGCGACCGGCAACGCGAAGACGAGGGCAATCAAAACGGGACGCATAGGCGGGCGCAGGGTAGCGAGGAACGGCACCGGCGCAGCCAGACAAAGCAAACGGCTCAGCATTCCTTGCTTCGATGAAACGAGCGCCACGATGAAGGTCTCGCGCAGCGGCGGCATCTGGCGCAAATTCTGCGTTCCGCAACTCAAGTGTGCGATGGTCCGTCGGGTGGACGCTACAGACCGGGGTAGACGTTGATCAGGCAACGCACGGGCAGCCGGCACACGCGCACGCGGTTCTTTGGGGGCGATGAATGGCCAAAAAACGGCGACTTCGGGTCGAGATTGCGGGCGCGTCGATCGCCGCCGCCGAAGGCGATTCCGCGGAACTCGCAACGGTCGGTCGAAAGCCTTCGGAGGTGTTTGGCGCGTGGGTCGACCGGTGGGCGCTCCTCCCCGCGGAGGCGCTCGTACACCTATGGCGCGTTGTTGATGCCGGGCCATTTGTTGGTGCGGAAGCATGGGCGGAACGCGAAGGGGATCGCTTCGTGCTCTGGCTCGACCCGCCCGGCGAGCCGATCGATCCGGCCGACAGGGCCATCGCGATGGCCGCCGTTACTGCCGCGACGCCGGACACCCAGTGGGGCATCGTGGAGGCGGCGGTTCGCAGCGTCCTTGGGCATTCCGCCGGTGGTTGGTTTCCCGCCCCGCGAGGACCTTCACCGTTCGCCGGGACCGACGCCAGCTTTACCGACGTCCTTTTTGTGGACGACGTGGATGCTTGCGACGACCGCGCGTTGCCGATCGCCGCGCGCGTTCGCGCGTGCGGCGGGCGCTCCGGAGCACTCGTCCCCTTCGCGAACGGACACTTCGTGTTCTGGTCGGAGGGCGTCGTTCTCGTTCCGGTGTCGCGACGTTTTGCGGCGCGGGACCTCTGCGACCACGCCTTCCGCGTGGCCGCTGGCCGCGGCGCCGTCGCCGACGGCGTACGCGCAACGGCGCAGCGGGTCCGCGAACTCGTTGCCGCGGTCGGCGTTGCCGTTTGGCATTGTGACTTTGCCAACGACGCGTTCACCCTCGATGCGGCATGGTCGCACGCCTGGCCGGCGCTTGGTCCGGAATGCCGGAGTTTTGGCGACCTGCTTGCGGACGTCCACCCGGACGATCGCGGGCTCGTCGAGGAGGCCACGCGCGGGATTCCCCCCTTCAATGACTCGTCGTTGGCGACGTTCCGCGTCCGCGACGGCGCCGGCTGGCGCTGGCTCACCATGCGCGCGCGCGTGCTCAACCGCAACGGCGTGAGCGTTGACGTGCTGGAGGGGACCCTCAACGACGTCACGAGCGTGAAGCGCTTCGAAGAGCAGTTGCTTCAAGCCCAACGGTTCGACGTTGCGGGGCGCATGGCGGCCGGTGTCGCCCATGATTTCAACAACCTCCTCGCGATCGTCGCGACATGCGCGACGAATCTCGCCGCCGACCACGGGGAGACAAACGAAGAAATTTGCGCCATTCGCGACGCCACCTCCCGCGGGAGTTCACTCACTCGCCAGCTCTTGATGGTCTCGGGGCGGAAGGCGTTCGAGCCGCTCATTTGCCCACTTGGCGACGTGTTCCGCGGGAGCGAAGCGCTCGTCCGCCGGGCGCTCGGCGCGCGGAACACGCTGCACTTCCCGACTACCTTCGATGGACTTGTCCGTATCGACGCCCATCAAATCGAACAGGTTTTCATCAACCTCGCCGTGAACGCGAAGGACGCGATGCCCGACGGCGGCCGGCTCGCGTTTGACGTCGCCACGGTCTCGCGCGCATCGGCCGAATCGGCCGCCCTCTTCGCCCTTGCCGACCCGGCGCTTTGGGCGATCGACTATGTGGCGATTCTCGTCGCCGACTCGGGCTGCGGCATTCCCGCCGAAGTTGTCTCCGAGATCTTTGAGCCGTTCGTCTCGACGAAGGGCCCCACCTCGGGCACCGGGCTCGGCCTCGCCGTTTCGCGCGGGATCGCTCGCGCGCATGGCGGCGATCTCATTCTTTTATCGACGTCTCCGAAGGTCGGAACGACATTCTGTCTCCTTCTGCCCCGCGAAGTGCGGCCGCCCGGCCCCGAAACCGTCAAGGCGACCGGGACCAGCATCGAACGCCCAGGTGGCGGGCGGCAAATCCTTCTCGTCGACGACAACGACGCCCTGCGCGTCCGCCTTGGAGCCTCCCTGCGACGGCGTGGCTGGAACGTCGTCCTCGCCGCGTCTGCCGCCGAGGCACGAGAGAGCTGGTCCCTCGAGCCTGCTGCGTTTGTCGCGGTGGTAACCGACATTTTGATGCCCGAAGAGACCGGCGACGTCCTCGTCGCGCGGCTGCGAGGACTGCAGCCCAGCCTCCCCGTCGTCTACATCACCGGGTTCGTCGATGGCGCCCCAACGACGGACGGTCGGACGGCGCTCCTCGAGAAGCCTTTTTCGGTCGACGCGCTCGCGCGTGCTCTCGACGAGGTGACGGAGTGATCCCGTTCCGATTGAAGCGCCCATCGATTCCAGAAATCGGCGCTTCCAGGTCGGTGCCGCGGGCATCAGACTGGAAACCGGGGAGAAGACCATGATGCGTGTCTACAGGGGGGTGTCCCGCGAGGACGACGCCGACCGCGCCGTCGACGCTGCGACGGCGGAAATGGGGAATGTTGTTCCCGGAATCGTCTTCGCGTTCCCGGGAGGAAAACAGGACCCGGCGCAGGTTGCCGCTGCACTCCAGGAGCGATTTCCGCGGACACTCGTCGTAGGCGCATCGACGCCAGCGCCGCTCTCCGACGGCAAGCGCTGCGCCGGCGCTCTTGCGGTGGCGGCGGTTCATGGGCCGAGCACACGATGGAGTGCGCGCTCGCTGCACCTTTCTTCGTTTGATGGCGAGGCCGCTGCCCGCGCCGTCGACGAAATGCTCGGCGAGTTGGACCTCGACCGCGATTCGGTTGCCGTCTCTGAGGTTTTTTGCCTCTTGTTCGTCGATGGGATCGCGAAAAAAGAGGAGAGCGTCTCCGCGATCCTCGCCGAGGCCCTCGATGGAATCGCCCTCGTTGGCGGCAGTGCCGGGGACGATCTTTCGTTTGCATCGACGTTTGTTATCCACGGACGGCAGGCGCTGCAAGGCGCTGCGACGATCGTCCTGGCGCGCTGCTCGGAGGGCTTCACCCTCTTCAAGCACCAGCATTTTACCACCTCGGCACGCCGACTCGCCGTGACTCGCGCCGACGTCTCCGCGCGGCGCGTGCGCGAGATGGATGGGGTCCCGGCCCTTGAGGCCTACGCGGCCGCCCTTGGGATTCCCGCAACCGAGGTGACCCCGGCGATCGCGTCCCAAAAC
>JAAFHJ010000387.1 GCA_013298325.1 Myxococcales bacterium
CATCCACCGCGGTGATCACGTCCCCCAAAATGATCTCGCCGTCGTTCCCCTTTTTGGTGCCGCGGAGTCCCGCTTTCGCCGCCGGTCCATTCGGCGAGACGTTCTTGATCAGCACCCCTTCGATGCCGAGGCGACGCTCGAACCCGGACGGAAAGAGGGCGACGCCGATGCCGACCTGCTCCGCCTTCCCGCTCTTCACAATCTGGGGGACGATCTTCGCGATCGTCGACACAGGGACGGCAAATCCGATGCCGGCTGAACTCCCCGACTTCGAGAAGATCATCGTATTCATCCCGATGAGCTGACCGGAAGAATCAAGAAGAGGACCGCCCGAGTTCCCCGGATTGATCGCTGCGTCGGTCTGAACCATGTCACGAATGGTGACGTTCCCCGCCCCCATCACCTGGCGCCCGAGCGCCGAGATCACGCCGGTCGTGAGCGAGTGGTCGAGCCCGAAGGGGTTTCCGATGGCGATCGTCTTCTGACCGACCTCGAGATGAAAATCACTCGGGACTTTCACCGGTTGCAGAGCTTCGGCCGGGGCTTCAATCTTGAGAACGGCGATGTCTTTCCGGGGCTCAACGCCGACGACCTTTGCATTATACACCTTCTGATTCTGGAAGGTGACGGTGAAGGAGCCGCGGTTCCCGAGCCCATCGGCCACGACGTGGTAGTTCGTGACGATGTGCCCTTCCTTGTCCCACACAAATCCAGATCCGGAGCCAGCGGCGACTTCTTCCGTATTCCCGTAGTAGTCGACAACCATACGGGCTTTCTGGGTCACGAAGACGGTCGCATCTGCCGCATTTCGGAAGACAGAAATCGTATTCTTTTCGTCTTCAATGCGCGAACCGGCGGTGAGTGGAGCGATCGCGCGGTCGTCCACCGCCGCCTTTTTCAGCTCCTCGGCAGCATCCTTGACGGGGACGGCCCGCTCGGAGGGGCCTGCCGTCGATTTGCAGGCGGAAAGCGTAACGAGCGAGGCCGAGGAGAGAAGCAGCGCGGCGGCGAAGGAGGCACCGATTCGGCGTTGGTTCATTGGGAATTCCGCAAGAAGAGGCCCGATCGGGACCGGGCATTGGGCGTTTTCGGCGAACGAGACCCCTCGTAACGCGTGAGCCGGCAACCGTCGACCCCCTCCCCTTCTTCCCGCAGGCTTGACGTTGGGTGTCGAAAGGGGGGATGAGGGCGACCATGCTCTCCATCGATCTTCGTGGGAAACGTGCGTTCGTGGCCGGGGTTGCGGACGACGGCGGCTTCGGCTTCGCCATCTCCAAAGCGCTCGTCGAAGCAGGGGCGACGGTCATCGTTGGGACCTGGCCGCCAGCGCTCGGCATTTTTCGAACGATTCTCGCACGCGGCAAACTCGATGCATCCCTCACGCTTTCGACCGGCGAGAAGATGACCTTCGAGGAGATCCTCCCCCTCGACGCCGACTTCGACGTGGAGGAGGACGTGCCGACGGAGCTCCGAGAAAGCAAGCGTTATCGGGAACTTTCCCACGTATCCATCCAAGGGGCCGCCGATGCGATCGTCGCCAAGTTTGGCGAGCGCCCCCTCGACATTCTCGTCCATTCGCTGGCGAACGGCCCTGAAGTGAAGAACCCGCTCCTTGAGACGAGCCGGAAGGGCTACCTCTCCGCGATCGGCACAAGCGCCTACTCGAACATCTCGATGGTGCAGCGTTTCGGGCCGCTCCTCCGCGAGGGGGGCTCTGTCGTTTCCCTAAGCTACCTCGCCGCAGAACGCGTCATCCCTGGCTACGGCGGCGGGATGAGCACCGCGAAAGCGGCCCTCGAGAGCGACACGAAGGTCCTCGCGTTTGAAGCGGGCAGAAAGTGGGGCGTCCGCGTCAACACGATCAGCGCCGGCCCCTACGCGTCGCGCGCGGCAAGCGCGATCGGCTTCATCGCCGACATGATCGCCTACGCAAAGACGAACTCGCCGCTCCCCCAGGAGCTCGAAGCGCGCGAAGTTGGTGATACAGCAGCGTTTTTGTCGAGCCCGCTCGCCTCCGGGATCACCGGGTCGACGATCTACGTCGACAAGGGGTACCACGTGATGGGCAAGGCGCTCTGATGGGCCAGGCTGGCGACAGAGGGCTTCAGCGGGGGCGGCGCACGGAGGTGTTGGCACCGGCGGGGACGCAAGAGGCGCTGGAGGCGGCGGTCTCTGCGGGCGCCGATGCGATCTACTTCGGCGTCCACGGCTTCAATGCCCGCGACCGGGCGAAGAACTTCACGCTCGCCGGCCTCTCTGCAACCTTCGACCACCTCCATCGCCACGGCGTGAAGGGGTATATCACCCTAAATACACTCGTTTTTGAAGAGGAATGGCCCCGCTTCGAGGAGACGGTGCGAGCCGTCGCGGCCGCCGGTGCTGACGCCGTGATCGTGCAGGATCTCGGCGTCGCCCGGCTCGTGCGCGAAATCGCGCCGACGCTCCCGATCCACGCCTCCACGCAAATGACGTGCACGGATGCCGGTTCCGTGCAGTTTGCACGTTCCTTGGGCGCTTCCCGGGTCGTCCTCGCGCGCGAGCTCTCCGTCGAGGAAATCGGCGCGATCGCGGCAGCGGTCCCCGAGGTCGAGTACGAGATTTTCGTCCATGGCGCCCTCTGCGTCGCCTACTCGGGGCAGTGCCTCACGTCGGAAGCGATCGGCGGACGGAGCGCCAACCGCGGCGCCTGCGCGCAAGCGTGCCGCCTCCCCTACGAGCTGGTCGTTGACGGGGAAATTCAACCCCTTGGCGACCGTGCGTACCTGCTGTCGCCCCAGGATTTGTTCGCCGTCGACGCCGTCGAAGCGCTCGTCGCGCATGGCGTCTCTTCCCTGAAGATTGAGGGGCGCCTGAAGGGGCCCGAGTACGTCGCCGCGACGACGCGCCTCTACCGGCAGTCGGTCGCTGCCGCCTACGGCGAGGCGGCAGCCCCTTCCGAGGCGGCGCGCGAGCGGGCGCTTGCAACCTACACGCGTGGTTCGGGGCTCGGCTTTTTGCATGGGATCAACCACCAAACACTCGTCGAAGGGCGCCACTGCGACCACCGCGGCCTCGCCGCCGGAACCTTCGAAGAGGTCGTCGCGCGTGGGCGGAAACGGCTATTACGTGTAACCTTCACGCATGCCGTCGGGCGCGGCGACGGGCTCCTCATCGAAGGCGGGTTCGCTGGCGCCGGCGAAGTCGGCGGTCGCATCTGGTTCGTGGAGCAGGCGGGCGTCGATCACCCCGAAATTGCTGGCGGAGAAGCGCTCGTCTGGCTCGGGCCCGACGTCGAAATCCCCGAAATTCCCGCCGGTCGCCGCGCCTTCCTCACCGCCCTCCCGAAGGCCAAAGACGACGTCCGTACGGAGAATGAGGGGAATGCCGCGCGGGAGCCGCTGACGCTTCTCGTTGAAGGGGAGGAGGGGGCCCCGCTCACCGTCCACGCACGCACCGACGACGGCCGGATCGCTACCGCGACGAGTACGATGCCGCTCGCCCGCGCCGCCACAAAGGGGCTCGACGACGCGCTCCTTCGCGACAAGCTCGGCGGCTTCGGGGACACGAGCTACCGCCTGCATTCGCTGGTCGTAAACCTTTCAAATACCGGTCTTTTTGTACCGGTTGGCGAACTCAAGCGCCTCCGCCGCGCCCTGACCGAAGCACTGGATCGTGGCGCCGAACGGAGCCATTCCACGACCGATGCAACGGCCGCCTCGGTGCTCGCCAACCTCCGCCCGGCGCTGCCGGGAACCTCGGGGGGCGACGGCGACGGAAAGCCGGGCCTCTGGGTGCTTGCGCGCAACGAAGCCCAAGCGCTCGCCGCGATTGAGGCAGGTGCGGCTGGCATTTATCTCGATCTCCTGGAGCTGACGGGGACCGGTCCGTTGCTGCGAAAGCTGCAGCATGCACGCGATTCCCGCGGCGGTTCGATGCCGATCGCGCTCGCACCGCCGCGGATCCGAAAGCCGGGCGAGGAGAAAATCGACAAGTACCTCGAGGACTTGAAGGCCGATGGCTACCTCGTCCGAGGCCTTGGCGCCCTCTACGAACTCGGATCGTCCCCACGGACCGACGCGAACAAGTCCCTCCGCATCGGTGACTTTTCGCTCAACGTCGCCAATCGGATCGCCGCTTATGAGGTATTGAGTCGCGGCCTTGATGCCTTCGTTCCGAGCTTTGACCTCGACGAAGAACAGCTCCCTGCCCTGCTCGACGACCCCGAACTCGCGCGCCGCGCGGAGGTGGTCCTCCACCACCCGATGCCGCTCTTCCACAACGAGCACTGCCTCTTCGCGGCGCTCCTCTCGGAAGGGAAAGACCACCGGACGTGCGGACGCCCTTGCGACCACCACACGCTGGCGCTCAAGGACCGTGCCGGCATGGAGCACCCCGTTGCCGCCGACGTCGGCTGTAGGAACACGGTATTCCACGGAAAATCGCAGAGCGCTGCACCGCTGGCCGCCAAGCTCCTCGCCCGCGGCGTCACCCGCTTCCGGATTGAGCTCGTCCGCGAGGACGCAGCGCAGGTGAAGCAGCTCCTTGCAAGCTACACGCGTCTCCTGAACGGTGAGGCCGACGCGACGACGGTCCTCCGCGAGCTACGGACGGAAGGCGGCTACGGCGTCGTCCGCGGGAGCCTCCGTGTATTGCGATAAGTCTATCGACTATTTTTCCCGCCGAAGCCGACCCAACAGGGCCGCCACTGCGAGAAATACAAATGGCGTAAACGGCGCGGCATCGCTCGGCGCCATTTCGTTTTTGCACGCGGCTGGGAGCTTCACGGCGCGTGGGCTCTTCGCAATCGCTGCCTCTTCGTCGTCGTCATGGGCGGCGATCGCAGGGGCACCGGCCGCGGCTGGGGCGACAAGCGCCGATGCGGTCGGTGTGGCGCTGTCGGTCGGCTCCGGCGCCGACGGCTCACGACCGACCGACGGCTCCGGCGCGGAGACCACCTCAGCGCCACCGGTCGGCTCGTCGGCGCAACAGCGGAAACTCTGCTGATACGCTACAAAATTCTCATCGTGAGCCCGCGTCGCCGGGCGGCAACGTGCGCGGACCGGCCCCCAGTAGCCCCCCTTCAAGACCGACTTGTATTTCGGTGCATTCTGCACGGAGGTCGTCCACTCATCAACGTTGCCGGTGAGGTCGTAGACGCCAAAGGGGCTCTTGCACTTG
>JAAFHJ010000386.1 GCA_013298325.1 Myxococcales bacterium
CTTCCGGCACCTCTCGACGAGATCGACGCCGCCGTCGACGGCGCCCTCCTCGCCCTCGTGAAGAAGGAAGAGTTCTCCGCGAAGAAGGACCAGGTCCTCGCGTTCTCGCCCCACGGCCGCCTCGGTTTCGACCGCGTGCTCCTCTGCGGCACCGGTGACGCAGCCCTCGACACCGCCGCCGCCCGCACGCTCGCCGCGAAAATCGCGCGCAGCGCCCAGGGGGAAAAGGCGAAGAGCCTCGCGATCGCGCTCCCGGAGAGCCTCCTCACCGAACTCCGCCCCCTCGCGGAAGGCATCGAGCTCGGCGCCTACCGGTTCACCAAGTATTTCACCGGCGACAAGGCCCCGAAGACCGCGCTCGCCGCCGTCTCGTTCGTCACCGGCGCGAAGGTCTCCGCCGATGCCCGCCGCGCCGTCGAACTCGGCGCCCAGATCGGCGCCGCGGTGAACGTCGCCCGCGACCTGTCCAACGAGCCGCCGAACGTCATCTTCCCGGAGAGCCTCGCCGACGCCGCCGTCGCGATGGCCAAGGCGAACGGCCTCAAGGCGACCGTCCTCGATTTCAAGGAAATCAAGAAGCGCGGCATGGGCCTCCTCCAGGCGGTCGGGCAGGGGAGCGAGCGCAAGCCGTGCCTCGTCCACCTCGCCTACACGCCGAAAAATGCCAAGAAGCGCTACGTCTTCGTCGGCAAGGGGGTCACCTTCGACACCGGCGGCATCTCCATCAAGCCGGCCGCCGGCATGCAGGAGATGAAGCACGACATGTCGGGCGCGGCGAACATCGTCGGCTTCATGCAGGCGATCGCCGCCCTCAAGCCGGATGTCGAAGTCCACGGCATCATGCCCTGCGCGGAGAACATGCCCGACGGCACCGCCTTCCGCCCCGGCGACGTGTGGACCTCTTACGAGGGGAAGACGGTCGAGATCGTCAACACCGACGCAGAAGGGCGCCTCATCCTCGCCGACGCGATGACCTACGCGCAGAAGCTTGAGCCCGATTTCCTCATCGATAACGCGACCTTGACCGGCGCGTGCGTCGTCGCCCTCGGCACCACGGCGAGCGCCTGGTACGCGAACGGCGAAGAGGCGGCGAAGGAGTTTGGCGCGGCGGTGACGACCTCCGGCGAGCAGATGTGGCGGATGCCGCTCCTCGAAGAGCTCAAGGACCAACTCAAGAGCGAAGTCGCCGACCTGAAGAACGCCGGCGACCGCTACGGCGGCTCGATCAGCGCGGCGCTCTTCCTCCGCGAGTTCATCGGTTCGATCAAGAACTGGGTCCACGCCGACATCGCCGGCCCCGCCATGGCCGATCGCACCTTCCGCTGGGACCCGAAGGGGGGCACCGGCCACGGCGTGCTCACGTTCCTCGCGCTCGTCGAGAACGCCACCCGCCAAGACCGCGAATGACGAACGTCGGCGAGGTTCACGCCATCGAGCGCCGTCTCCAGCGAGGGCTGGGGCGAGCGCTCGCCGACTTTTCCATGATCGAAGACGGCGACCGCATCATGGTCTGCGTCAGCGGCGGGAAGGACAGCTACACGCTCCTCCATCTCCTCCGCGGCCTCCAGAAGCGGGCGCCGATTCGGTTTGAGCTAAAAGTCGTGAACCTCGACCAGGGGCATCCCGGCTATCCGGGCCATATCCTTCGCGAATACATGGCCCGCGAGGCCTACGATTTCACGATGGTCGCCGAGAACACCTACGCGATCGTCAAAGACAAGGTCGCCGAGGGGAAGACCTACTGCTCCCTCTGCTCGCGGCTCCGGCGCGGCGTCCTTTACCGGGTCGCTGGCGAGCTCGGCTGCACGAAGATCGCCCTCGGCCACCACCGGGACGACATCCTCCAGACGCTCCTCCTCAACATCTTCTTCGGCGGGAAGCTCGCGGCGATGCCGCCGAAGCTCCTCTCCGATGATGGCAAGCACCTGGTGATTCGCCCCCTCGTCTACTGCGCGGAAGACGACATCGCCGCCTACGCGGCCGCCCTCGAATTTCCGATCCTCCCGTGCGATCTCTGCGGCTCCCAGGAGACGCTCCAGCGGAAGATCGTCGGTCGAATGATCAACGATCTCGAGCAGAAGCACCCCGGCATGAAGCAGACGATGCTCGCGGCGACGATGAACGTCCGCCCCTCCCAGCTCCTCGATCGCGATCTCTGGGCGAACCTCGGCATCGACCTCGCCCGCGAAGCGAAGGACGGCCAAGAAGAGCCGGGGACGAGCGATCCGCTCGTGAAGCGCCTCCCGATCCTCCGCGACGTCGACCTCGCATGAGCGAAGCGGCCGCGGCGAGGGTCCAGTGGCTCGGGCCGGCGGGGCAACGCCTCCTTTTTGGGGCGTACGCGTGGTTTGTGACGGTCGCGCCGGTGCTGGCAGCGGCGGGGGCTGGGTCGCCAGCGGGGCTCTTTGCGATCGCGGCGCCGTTGCCGTTGGTGGCGGCGGTGTTTCTGGAGCCGCGCCTGGCGACGGGCCAGAAGGGTTCGCCCCTCCGGTTCGCCGAGCAAGGGGCACCGATTTTCTTCCTGATTTTCTCGGCAGCGAGCTGGTTCTTCGGCCCATCGCGCCCCTTTGACCGGCTCGACCGCGTCGGCGGGATCGCCGCGGTGGCCGCCTGGTTCCTCTTTGCGTTTATCGCCGCCGGCCCCTCGTATCCGCGGCCGGTCCGCCCGGAGACGGCAGCGCCAGAAACGGCCATGGGCGCCCTTCGTCGCCGGTCGCCGCTCGCCGTCCTCCTCGCGGTCGTGCTCGTGAGCCTCTTTTCCTTGGGGGCGAGCCTCACCGCCGACGGAGCCGAGCGCCGGATGCTGATCGCCCTCGAAGCGGCCGGTTGCGGGCTCGTACTGGTCGCTGGCGCCTCGGCGATCTTCACCGGCGGCGACCGCGGAATCCGCAGTCCGTGGACGTCGCTCCTCGTCTCCGTGGCGATCGGCATCGCGGCGATCGTCTTCCTGGTCGCGCGCCGCCGATTCTGAGGTACGGAAGTGGCGCTATGCCGTTTCGGATCGCCGCGCTGATCGCCCTCGCGTCGGCCGCCATCCTCTTGGTGGTCTCCGTGGATGCGGGCGTCGTTCGTGCCGACGTCGACGCGACCGTCGCCCTCTTCGGCGCGCTCGCCTTCGGGCTGGCCTCGCTCTCCTTGGCAAATCTCGCCGGTCGGCCGATTTCCGGAGGGGCAAAATGAAACGTGCGCGTTGGTTGGCGCTTGTCGCGCTTGCGGCCTGCAGCGGTCGTGGCCAAGACGCGACGCCGACCGTCCCCGGGAGCGCCATTTACGGCGCCGGCATTTCGATCGCGCCAGAAACCGTCGCCGCGGTCGCCCGCGCGCAGAACGTCACGCCGAGAGCCGCCGCCGAGTCGCTCCGCGAAGATGCAGTGTTTGCCGCGGCCGCTCGTGAATCCGGGGTCGTCTCCGAGGGGCAGCGAAAGAGCCGAGAGGCGCGCGCCCTCGGTCGTTCCTACGCGCGAAGCCTCGCCGATGCATCGATGGCGGCACCGATTTCGCCAGAAGATCTGCAAGGCTTTCGAGCTTCCCGCTGGCTGCGCCTTGATCGACCGGTCGCGCGCCGCACCGTGCACATGCTCGTCCCTTTCCCGAGCGATCCCAAGGCCGCCAAGAATAAGGATGCGCCGCCCCCCGAGGTCACGCCGGAGATGCGCGAGTTTGCCGATGCAGCCCGCGCCCACATCCTCGAGGTCCTCCGCACGCCGCTGCCGGCCGGTGCGCCGGTCGTTTCCCCGGAGGAGCGCTTCCTCAAAGCGGCGAAGACGACCCCCGATTTTGGCATGCTCAAGGCGAAAGCCGAGTCTTTGCCGCCGGTTGCGAAGAACGGTCAGGTCGTCGACGACGAGGGGGGCACCTTCGACGCGAAATTCGCCGAGGCGGTCTGGGCGATCCCCTTTGATGGCGAGCCGGGCCCGTCGACGATCACCCCCGTCTTCCCCACCGCCTTCGGGCTCCATGTGGCGTTCGTCCTCCAGGCGACCGAGCCCTACCGGCCGACCGACGACGAAATCCTCGCCGCCTACCACAATGAAATCCTTCAGCTTCGTGCCCGCAAGCGCCTCGATGTCCACATCGCCGAGCTCCGCAGCGCCCAGCCGATTCGCGTCGAGCCGACCGCCGACGAACTGATGGGGCGCGTCGTCCGCGCCGTTACCGGAGAATGAGCGTGCGAACCCTTCGAGTGCCGTTCGCGCGCATCCAGGCGCTTCCGCCCCGCCGCGACAACCCGTCGAGCGCCTTCGCCGACATCCTCGAACGCCTCGCCGCGCGCCTCCCGGGCGTTCTTGCGTTGGTGCTCGTCGATTCCGAAGGGGAGACCGTCGATTACTGGACGCGCCGCGACCCCTACGAAGCGCGCGTCGTCGGCGCCCAGGTTCAGCTCTTCTTCCGCCTCGTCAGCGAAGGACTCAAAGATCCGCCGGTCTGGGCGACCTTCCGCTTCGGTCCGGATGCGCCGGCGAGCAGTCACGCAGCTGCGCGTCCGCCCGGAACCGCCGCAGGCGGTGAGGAAACGGCGAGCACGGATGCAGCTACCGCTAAATCTTCAAGTGTTTCGGCCGAAAGTCCCGGGACGCGCACCCTTTACGCCCGTCGCGTCGGCCCCGTGTACACGCTCGTCGCCGAGTTCGACGCCGCAGTGACGCGCATGCACGCCCGTCGCGCCCTTGAAGTCACCGAGCGGGAGCTCGCGGACGAAGGGGGCTGGCAGGCGCCGGCGAGTTTGTGGACCTCCGTCCGCGTCGACCAAGACAGCAAAGGGCGCCCCTACGCGGTTGTCGACGGCCAAGGCGTCGCGCAAGAGCTTCAAATTTTGGGAAAAATCCAAGGTCTCCCCCCGAGGGAACGGGGCTGGCGCATCCGTCTCTCCCAAGGGCGCGAGATGAACCTCGTCCGCGAGCCCGGTGAGTTCTGGTACGTCGACGGTCGTTTCTGAGCCAAAAACGCGAAGAAGCATCGATGGTTACAAAAAGCAGATCGGGCCAGAACGAATTTGCTTCCCGAAGAGCTGCTCCAGGTCTAACTACATCCCTCCCGACGGCGACGCGCACGAGAGTGCAAGTGGCTGAAAGGATGCTTCTTTTTCGCTCTCTCAGCTTCCCGAAAGGGTCGCTAAAAAAAGAGAAAAAAGAGGTAGACGCCGAAAGGCAGCGCCGC
>JAAFHJ010000039.1 GCA_013298325.1 Myxococcales bacterium
CGGCACCCAGCTCCTCATCGACGGCAGCAATCTCAACTTCGATGCAGACTACAAGCGTCGAAGCAATGTGACCGACGCAAACGGCACGGTTCGCACCTACGAATACCCGACGGTCCACGGGTCGACGCCGGTCCTCCCGCTCCCGACGATCGCGTTCAGTCAGCGCTACGGCGACAATTGGACCTTCGCCGGCGGCATCCTCGCCCCCTACGCGCCGCTCGTCAGCTACCCGGCGACGGTCGACGGTAAGCCCTCGCCGGCCCGCTATTCGCTCGTGACCCTCGACGGTTCGGCCCTCAGCTATGTCGGCGCTTACGCCGGCTACAAGGCGTCGAAAACCTTGAATGTTGGCTTCGGCCTCGTCACGCTCGTCGGCACGTTTAAATCGACGGTCGTCCTCTCCGCCAGCCCGCCAGACCGCCTCGTTGCTGCTCCGGAAGACCCCGCCTACGACACCGTCGGCCAGATCACCGCATCGCCGATCGTCGCGCCGACGCTTACCGCTGGCGTCTCCTGGGCGCCCGACCCGCACATTCGAATTGGCGCATCTGCGCTCGGGCCGATGTACGTCTATGCGCCAGCAAAGATGAAGCTGCGTCTTCCGACCGCTGCCGTATTTGATGGCGCCTCCCAGAGCGGTGATTCGGGCACTGTTTCCTTCTGGCTTCCGCCGGTCATTCGTGCCGGCCTCGAATACCGGACCGACCTCGGAAAGGAGTCTTCTTTCCGCGCAGAAGTCGCCTATGTCCGCGAATTTTGGTCCGTCCATAAGAGCATCGACGTCGACGCAAGCGGGACGAAGCTCCTCGGCGTAAAGGGTTTTCCAAGCCCTTTCGGCGTACCACCTTTGTCGATTCCGCGGAATTTCCAAGACGCAAACTCACTCCGTGTCGGCGCGGAGATCCGCTTTCCTGGCCTCGCAACTGGCTATCCAGTCGCGCTTCGCGCCGGCGCTCAATACGAAGGGAGCGCCGTCCCCAATGCCTGGACGTCGGTGCTCTCCGCCGATTCCAAGAAGCTCATCGCGAGCATCGGTGGGTCCTTGTACCTGAAAGAGAAATGGCGCTTTGACGCCGTTTTCGCGCAAGCCTTCGTCGACGACGTGACCGTCGATCCCGCCACGGCGGCAGCGCCACGCATCAACCCGGTGACCGGAAACGCAACCAAGAGCGAAGCAATCAATGGCGGTAGCTACGCCTTCAAGGCGAATTTGATCGGCTTCGGTCTGGTCTACAAGTGGAACTGAGCGGCCAAGCGGTCGCTCAGCCCTGACGGTCGAGGGGCGGGAGGAGTTCGGGATGGGGCGGCGCCGCCATCGGCGGAAGCGGCCGCGGCGCGAGGGTCGGCGCGGTCGTCGTCGCCGTCTCGGAGGCCGGCAAATCCCCCTTCTGGGCGTCATCTTCCACATAGAGGACGACCGGTTCGCCAGCGTGGAGCGCGTCCTTGCGCGGGCGACGGTTGATCCGCTCGGCGAGGGCCGGCGTGACCCGGTAGCGATGGGCGACCGCCTCCAGCGTCTCGTCCTTTTTCGCCGCGACGACGATACGCTTCCGCCCCTTTGGATCGAAGGCCGCAAAGAAGGCGTCGCTCCCGGCGGTAACTGGGACGACGGCGCTCAGTTTCTTGTGCGGAACGCCGGTAAGGTCGGTGCCGCCGGGAACAAAAAGCTGAAGCATCATGCCTTCTTGGAGCCGCCCTTGCGGGTCGAGCGCGTTCCACCGGGCGACCTCGGCCGCGCTCACGGAAAAGCCCTTGGCGACGGCGTCGAGGCGATCGCCGGCAACAACCTTGTAGAATACACGGTCACGGTCGGTGTAGACGAAGGTCTCCGGGGGGACGACAACCTTCTCCCCATCGGCGATCGGCAGCGCCTCTTTCGCGTCGGCAGGTTTCCGCTCGGTCTTCGCCTCCGATTTTGCATCGCCGGTCGCCGGTACCAAGCCCTTGGTCGCCGTCGCCGCCCCCTTGGCCGCCTTGGCCAAGAGCGCGGTCAGTGCGGCCGCTTTCCCCGTCGGAACTTGCAACAAATACGTTGTGTTCGGAGGGGTGCGCCCTGCACGGAGTTCCGGGTTGAGCGTCTCGATCTCTCGGGTCGGCGCGCCAACGAGCCGCCCGACCTCCGCGAGCGAAGTGCCGCCGGGGACCGTCGCCGACTCGCCGGCGAGCGGCGCATCGACCGCCACGTCGTCAAAGCCGAAGAGCCGGGCGTTTTTCGCAACCAGCGCCGCGGCGTAAATCTTCGGGACGTAGAGCGTGGTCTCCCAGGGGAGGCTCCCTTCCAGCTTTGACAAATTCCAAAAATCGTTCGTATTGTAGCGTTTGACGACGGAAAGAACCCCCCCGTAGCCCATGTTGTACGAGGCGAGGGCAAGGTCCCAGGTGCCGAAGCGCTGCTTCAGATCGAGGAGAAAATCAGCGGCAGCGTTCGCAGCCGGCACCGGCGCGAAACGCTGATCCATCCACGCATCCTGGTGGAGACCATAGGCCTTTCCGGTTTCGGGCATGAATTGGAAAAGACCGGCGGCTCCAACCGGCGAACGCGCGAACGGATCAAAACCACTTTCAATCATCGAAAGCCAGATGAGATCGGTCGGCACGCCCTTCGCCGCGAAGATCTGACGCATGCGGTCGCGGTAGCGGCCCGACTTTCGCAAGAAGACGGTCATCGTCGCCCGGCCGCGGGGATCATCCTTGAAGAATTCCAGGTAGCGGACGAGGCGATCGTCCCAGCGGGTCGGTACGTCGAGGGGCTGGAGCTGCGCGAGGAACGAGACATCGCGGCCGCCGCGCGCGGCGCCGGTTCCCCCGCCCGGGATGGCGTCGTCCGCAGTCGGCGCCGGAGCGAAGCCCGAAGCGTGGACGCGTACCGCACCGTCGTGGCGCACCGGCGAGGCGAGGTCGGCGGGCCAGAGGCCACTCGCCGGCGCCGCGGGGAGGAACAGCTCCTTTTCCGCGGCGCGAAGCGCCTTTAGTTCAATACTTTCAGCACCTAATGCAACATCTTCTCCGGACGGCCCCCCGGCGACCCGACGGCGAAGCGCATCGTCTTGTGGCGTGAGTTCCCCGCGCGCGGCAGCGGCGGCGGCCTGCGGATCGGCTTTCGCCCCCTTTGTGCCCTTCCCGCCTTTCGCCCCCTTCGCCGTCGATGCCGCTGGCTTCGACGCACCGCTCTTCCCCGACGGCGAATTCGCAGGCTTTCCCGCCGGCTTCGCTTGGGCGATTCGCGCAGGAGAGGTTCCTTGGGGTGCGGCCTGGCCGGCAGCCGGAAGCGCGAGCAAGGTCACGAGCGCGAAACAGGTGGCAAGCGGGCGGCGCATGGCCGAAGGATGTAGCGAGAGGTAGGACAGGGGCAAGTTCTCCGTCGCCGGGCGCTAGCGCGTGATCGCGAAGCGCTTGCCAGGATTTCGCTGAAGGGCCGACGGGGCGTGGGTCCCGCGCCCCTCGACGATGACAAGTTCGGGATCGGGGAGTCCGTTCGCCGCCGTCGGTGCGCCATCGGCGGAAGGGCTCGCCTCCGGCGTCGCGGCATTTTCCTCGGTTTCCGTCGGGAGCGCCGGCAGCTTGGCGACGTCAAAACCGGGGGGGACGAGCCAAATCTCGGTCGTCGGCGGGTAGAAGCCGCGCGTGCGCTCCACCCGTTCGCTCCCGCTTGTGTACCGAAGCGTACGAACGAGGTCCAAGTGATACCCCTTGATGCCATGTTGCTTTCGAACGACCTTGTTGCCGCTAAGCGACGGATCTTCCGTCACTTTTCGAGGGAACGGGATGGAGTCCTTCACGTCGCGACCGAACGCAACGGTCACCGGACGCTCTTTTCCGAGGAGCTCAACCTTCAGGCTGTTCGCCGTCGTTTTCGTGTGGACGACGACGGGAAACGGGTGTGGATTTCGGAGCTTGAGGTCGACCGACGGGAAGACCACCGTCGCGTCCAGGCCCATCGGCATGTAGGCGCTCGGGCGCGAGTGGGGGAAGTGCTCGACGACGTCCAGACCACCAAAAAAGCTGGCCGCGTAAAAGGTCGATGCGACCTGGCAGGTGCCGCCGCCGATCCCTTCGACCATCTCCCCCTTGAAGATTTCCCAGGAGCGCTTGAAGCCGTTCGCTTCGCTTCGATCGCCGACGACGTCGTTGAAGCTGATGACCTGGTTCGCGCCAAGGATCAGGCCGTCGAGGCGGGCGGCGGCGCGGTCGATGTTCTGACCGCGGTTCGACTGGTCACCGCCGCGGGAAAAGTGGGTCTCGTATTCGGCAACAACCGTTGAAATATCGAGCGCTTTGACGACGGCGGCGGTGAGACGCGGTGGGTAGGAGACGAAGGGGATCGCGACGTCGATCGCGTCGGTGCCCGGGGCCTCGGCGAGCGCCTGCCGCAGCGATTCGGCAAGCGCATAACCGTCGACCGATCTGCCGTTCTTGTCGGCAACCACCGTGTGGGCGTCGAGGTCGAGCCGCGCTGGGGTTGCCGGTTCGTCGACCGCCTCCTTGATGCGTCCGACGAAGGGGAGCAGCGAAGCGTCGTCGAGCGTGTAGGCGATCGGTATCTCCTGGCGCGGCGACGACGAAAACCGCTGGGGGAGCGTGACGCCGGAAGCAGCACTCGTGGCGGCGCGCAGGGTCGCCGCGCGATCGACGGTGATGCCGAGGCTGCTGGCATCGGCGGTCGCGATCGGCGTGTCGCGTCCGGCAATTCGGAAGCGAATTTGCGTCTTTTTCAGGGCGTCACTCCGGCGCTCAACCTCGGCAGAGGCCTCACGCTCACTCGCCACGGGGACGCCCGCGATGGCGACGCGCCCGGCCCATTGGGTCTGCGGAGCCGCCCCGAAGGCAGCAACCGCGACGAAGCCAAAGGCTGCGAGCAGGGCAACGGAGGCGACAACGGGGCGAAGACGGACCATAGAGCGCATGGGAGGGGAACGCCGCAGACGAAACGCCTATTCACGTCCCGCGCAAGAGGCGCGCGCCGCAGGCATCTCAAGTATCAGCGATTCCCTAGCACGCGGCCAAGTCCCGATCGGGGTAGAGTCACCGCCGCGATGAAGACCTGCCCGAAATGCGCCATGCGCTACCCGAACGAGGCGCAGACCTGCTTTTTGGATGGCGAAAATCTAAGTGGTATCGCCGACATGCGAATCGGGCAGACCATCGCCGGCCGCTACGTCATCGAAGACGTCATCGGCGAGGGGGGAATGGCGACCGTCTACCTTGCCTCCCAGAAGCACTCGGCCCGTAAGGTCGCGATCAAGCTGATGAACGCGCAGCTCACCGGCGACAAGATCACCATCGAGCGCTTTCGGCGGGAGGCGCGGTCGGCCCAGAAGCTCGCCCATCCGAACATCATCACGATCTACGAGCAGGGGGAGACCGAAGAGGGGTGCCCCTTCATCGTCATGGAGCATCTCGAAGGGGAGACGCTCGCCGAGGTCGTCGCACGAGGCCCGCTCCCGATCGATCGCGCGCTCGCTGTGATGATTCAATGCGCGCGCGGAATCGCCCGAGCTCACGACTTCGAGGTCATTCATCGCGATTTGAAGCCGGAAAACATCTTCCTTTGTCCCCAGAAGGACGACAGCGAGATCGTCAAGCTCCTCGACTTCGGCATCGCCCGATCGATGGCCGACACGCGGCTCACCAATCAGGGGGAGCTCTTTGGGACGCCCCAGTACATGTCCCCGGAGCGGATCAGCGGGAAAGACACGACGGCCGCCGACGACATCTACGCCCTTGGGGTCGTCTTCTTCGAGATCTCCACGGGCCACCTTCCGTTTCAAGCGAAGGACGTCGCGAGCTTCTTCCTGAAGCACCTCTCCGAGGCGCCGCGGAACCCGCTCGCGTTGAACCCGAAGCTTCCGGTTCCTTTGGTGAATTTGATCCTTCAGATGCTCGCCAAAGATCCGAAGCAGCGCCCCGTCGATGCCCACCGGATTCACGCGGAGCTCGCCGCCCTCGCCCAGGACGAGGACTACTCGATGCCGCCAGAGACGGTCATCGAACCGGAGACGCTCGACGCCCCCGAAACGAACGGGCGCGTGGAAGGCTGGACGCGCCGCGTGGAAGCCTTTGGGCAGCTCCTCGTCAGCGCCTTCGGGGCGGCAGACAACGTCCCCGCCAGCGTGGCTGGTGATCTCGCCGAGGCCCGCACAGTGGCGCTTGATATGCAGGCTCTCAAACAGCATATTTTTGCCACCGAAACGCAAATTCGGGACGTCGATCAGCGCTACTTGGAAGCGCGAAATCGCTTCGGCGTCGCGATGAACAACCTCGGTGGGGACGCCTCACGTGCCCGCGACGATCATCGCTCGGCGGAGAATGCGGTCGCAGAACTGGAGCGCTACGTCGAGGAGGCGCGGCTCGCCTACGTCGCCCACCACAAGCACGTCGTCGACTGGGAGGGCCGAGCCGCCTTCGCCCATCCCCACACAGAACTCGTCGAGGCCTACCACACCGCCGGCGAGTTGGTCGAAGCCTGGCGGGAAACGAAAGTGCACCTCGAAGAGGCACGCGCACGAATGCTCGCTGCAAACTACACGGTTTCCGACATCGACTTCCAGGTCACCGCGCTCCGGAATGCTTCGAACCAAATGGCGATGCAAATCGAGGGGGAGCGCTCGAAGCTCGTCGAGACGATTCAGCTCCAGAACGAGAAGCTCGAAGCGATCGAACAGCGCCTCCGCGCCATCTACGCCGCCATCGAGGCGCCGCTTCGCGGACGCGCCGACTTCGCCGAGTTCTTTCAGGAACTCGAGCGTATCTCCGGCGCGCTACCGGCCGTGGTGGTCAGCCAGGGCGATTAGTTCGAGCAACGCGCAAGACTGCCGATCCAGCTCTCGACGAGCGCGATCCCGGCAGCGTCGGTCGTTCGCGATCCGAGCGGAGGCATGCGGACGTCGGCCCGTCGCATGCGGAGAGCGAGCACCGAGCGTTCGGGGGCCCCAGGAGCAATCACACGGGCATCGGCGACGCCGAGGTCGCTCGTCTCCGGCCGCCGGTCACACCCCTTTGCCGCGAGCGTTGCTTCGGCGCGAAGGTCCAGATCTCCGCGACCGGAGCCGCCCGGCCGGTGACAGCCGGCACAGTTGCTATGAAGATAGGAGGCGGCCCGAAGCGCGAGATCGCCGTCGCCGAAGGGGGGGACCAACGTCCGCGGGACGGCGGAAATCGCAGCAACAACCCCCTGATCTTCCAAAGACTTTCGCACCGGCGCCGCGAACTGCGCCGCCTCAAGGCCAAGGAAGTAGCCGGCCGCCTGCTGGTGGCAGGTCATGCAGTCGCCACGGCTCGGAAGCGTGTATTGCACACTAGCCCCAACGACCGCCTCCCCGCCCTGTGCGAGATCGGCCTCGTGGCCGTCGGGACGCCACAAATAGGTGTATCCCGCATGGGTTCCGTCGGCATGGCGGACGAAAAACCGCGTCTCGAGGGGGCGCTGGTCGGCGGGATCGCGGAAGGTTTTCATCGCGACGCCAAGGGCGGGAAAGCGATAGTCGCCATCCGCGTCGACGGTGAGGCGCGCTGGCGCCGTAAAGGCGCGGTCCTTGTCAGCGCCGTCCGACCAGAACGGGGCGATGGGTGTATAGCGCACGAGTGCCGGCGATGGCATTGGCGTCGCGCCGCGCCCGTCGACGACGACGCAGCCGGTCTCCGAGAGGCGCGCCGGGAAGAGGTCGGCGACCGGCGGAGGAGGGGCAGGAGTAAGCTTCTCGATCCGCGAAGCGGCAAGTCGGAGTACGTAGAGTTCCCCGTCGCGATCTTCTGCAAATCCAGCCACATCGCCGCCGGGAACCGTCGATAGCAATTCGGGCGTCGCTGCCGTTCCTGCCGCTGGATCAAACGCAAAAAGGTTGCCCGTCACGTAGTCGCCATAGATGTATCTTCCCCGCAACTGGGGGATGGCAGCCCCGCGATACACGTAGCCACCGGTGATGCTGCGCGCTTCCGACCGCGGGTGCTCGACGAGCGGCGCTTCGAAGGGGCCGCCAGCGTCGCACGGTTCGCTGCCGTAACAGTGGCGCCCTTCGCGCGTGTTCCATCCGTAGTTTCCGCCGGCGACAATCCGATCGATCTCTTCCCAGGCATTCTGGCCGACGTCCCCGGCGAAGATCGCCCCTGTTTCGCGATCCCGAGTGAACCGCCAGGGATTCCGGAGCCCAAGGGCAAAAATCTCCGGGCGAAACCCGGCACGACCGACGAAGGGATTGTCGGCAGGAATCGTATAGGGGTTGCCGCTAGATGGCGCCGGATCGATGCGAAGAATTTTACCAAAAAGCACGTTTGTATTCTGCCCATTTCCCAGGGGATCTCCGCCCGATCCCCCGTCCCCAAAGGCGATATACAGACGCCGGTCGGCTCCAAGAAGGAGCGCGCCGCCGTTGTGATTGGTGAACGGCTGGGCAAAATCAATCAGCGCACGGCGGCTCGCATAGGGGAAGGTTTCACCGCCGTCAGTAGAGGTCACCTCGTCGACGGCGCTGCGCATTTGGCTCCCATCGACGCTATACGTGTAACTTACATAAATCTTCGGCGTCGTCGGAAAATCCGGATGAAAGGCGAGACCGAGAAAGCCCCCTTCCCCGCGGAGGTCGATGCGTGTGGGAGGTATTTCAAAGACGGTTTTCGTCGCTCCGATAGTCGGCTGATTCTTCGGAAACCTTCGGAGCTTCCCACCACGTTCTTGAACGAACATCATTCCGGCAATCGGCTCGTAGAGGCCGAGCGGCTGCGCGATCGCAAGATCGCCAAACACGTCGGTGCGCACGAAGGGGGTGCCGCTTGCGGGGGCGTTCGGAAACGCGCAGGGGCGCGGGGCCGCCGCGTCCTCCACTGGGGGCGCGTCGCCGGTCGTTCCGCAGGCAAGGAAGATCCCGATGGGGAACGCAAGGGCGGCAAACAGAAGAATACGGGGGCGATGCACGGGGACGCTCTAGCGCTTTCGCGGTAAGCCGGCAGCGATGGAAAGCGCATTTTCCGAGGCCGCGTGGGCCGAGACCCTGACGAAACTCCCCACGTCGGAAGCAACATCGCTCGGGGCGGCTGCCCGCGACCGGCGAACGGCGCCGAGCCACGTGGTGTACGGGGGGGCGCACCTTTTTGGCACACAAACCATTGATAAATTAGAACAAATCGCTCGCGCCGGTTTCGAGACCTACCTGCCCGACAGCGACGCGCTCGCCGCCGTGTTCGGCGTCGCCCCGGCGCACGCGGAAGAGATCCACCGGCGCGTCGACGCCCAGCTTCGCAGGCAGCCGGTTGCTGACTGTCGCATCGATTTTGAAGACGGCTATGGCCCTCGAAGCGACGAGGAGGAGGATGCCCACGCCTCTGCCGCTGGAGAGGCGGTCGCCGCGCTCGCCGCCACCGGGCGCCTAGGCGATCGCCTGATCGGTGTACGATGCAAGCGTCTTGCCGGTGCCAGCGGATTGCGTGCAGTACGCACGCTTCACCGCTTTTTCGACGCGGCGAAGGTGCCGGTCCGGGTGACCGTGCCCAAAGTGGAGAGCGTCGATGAGGCGGCGGCCGCGTCCGCGCTCCTCGCCGCGCTTGAGCACGCCTATGGCCTCCCCGAACACGGCTGTGTCCTGGAGCTCATGGCAGAGACGCCTGCCTTTTTTTCAGAAGGAATTCCAAAACTTCACGCGATCACGGCAGCAGCGGGTGTGCGTGGGCGGCCGGTTGCCGTTCATCTCGGCTCCTACGATTTGACCGCGGGTGCCGGGATTCCGTTCGTCGCGCAGCGGCCCGACCATCCGATCCTCGACCACGCGCGCACCCTTCTCGCGCTTGCCTTCGGTGGCCACGACGTCGAGCTTTCCGACGGGGCGACAACCACGCTTCCGATCGCCCCTCACAAACAGCCGAACTCCGACGACGAACGCGTGCAAAATGCACAGGTCGTCACCGCAGCCTTTCGTCAGCACGCGAGCGACGTCGCCCACGCACTTCGCTTTGGCATTTATGAGAGCTGGGTCCTTCACCCGATGCAGCTCGTTTCCCACCGGGTTGCACAGACGCGGTTCTTCGTCGAGGCGCTGCCTGGTGCGCGGAGCCGCCTTTCACGGTTCCTCGAAGGGGAGGCGCGGGCGAGTCGCGTCGGTGCTGAGTTTGATGATGCCGCGACCGGGCGCGGTCTCCTTCAGTTCTTCGTTCGGGCGGCTGCGCTTGGGATCGTCGACGACGGCGACCCGCTCCTCGAAGAAACCCGCCGGCGCTTCGCCGACGCTTCCGGGCGCGAGAGGCGCACGTAACGCGCGACGACCGAAGATTACGAACGATGTAGCCTGGCGACATCAATCGCTGTATACTGGAGGCTTCACCTTGGCGAGCCTGCTCCGCTGAGACGCATTTTTGCTGTGCGCGAGCCGGTCCCTCGTTGCGGAGATAGGTGATTGAGCTACAGCGGAACGCGATGGAAACCCCCCGCTCCTTCCGCTCCCTTCTCTCGCGTACCGGCCTCGCCGCCATCCTCGCTTCTGCCGCCGCTGGCGCCGTTCTCGCGACCCCCGTTCGCGCCGACGCCGCACTCACGCAGACGCTTTCCGAGTCCTTCCGCGGCGGCGTTGTCGTCGACGCGTGGGCCGGTTCCAGCACGCCGACCGACTTCGCCGTCGGATCGCTTTCGATCCAGCTCCCGAAGGGGGCGACGGTCCGGAAGGCGTACCTTGTGTCGGGCGTCACCGACTACGGCGCCGGTGCGGTCGCTGCGCCGCCGGCAGGAACGCCGTCGCGTGTCGTCATCCTTGGAGACGGCGTCAATCCGACGCGCACCCTCGAAGGGAACCCGGACGCGCGCGGCGCGACCGACACCTCCTACGCCTCTTTCGTCACCGACGTGACGGCGGCCATGAAGGTGCTCCTCCCGGTTGCGCCGGGTGGTGTCGTTCAAATCCCGATCAAAGAGCGTGGCGACGTCGGTCGCGAGAATTTCGACACCGGCGCCGATGTGCCGAAGATCACCGGGCACACCCTTGTCGTCGCCTACGATCTTCCGTCGGCCCCGCTCCGAAATGTCGGAATTTACCTCGGTTCCGTCGGCAGCAACGAGACGGGGACGCTCAACTTCGCCAAGCAAGTCGCAAACCGTTGCCCGGCCAACAACCCGAAAGCGGAAGTGTTCCCGCTTTCCGCGTCGGTCGCCTGGGAGCTGGATTCCGAGCTCGCAAATGCGGGCGCGCTGAACCGAATCGTGATCAGCCCCGGCGCCGGTGAGACGATCCTCACGACGAAGGCGGGCGGCTCTGACGACGGTGCCCGCGACGTGCAAGCGCAGGCGTGGACCGGCGGCAGCCTCGGCGCCACCGACAACGCGGTCGCCGTCGGCCTCAAGGGGGACAGCCTCACGACGACCGGCTCGAACGGCCGCACCGACGACGAATTGTACAATCTTGTCAGTCAGATCGCCGACGGCGCGACGAGCGTGAAGTACGAGTTCCGCACGAGCGACTCGAACCAGGGGCTCACCGCCCTCGTTTTCCAGACGACGGCGAAGATTGCTCCCGACGATACCGATGGCGACGGCGTCCTCGATGGCGTGGAAGGCGATTGCACCATCGATAGCGACAACGACGGCGTCCCCGACTACCTCGACCTCGACTCGGACAACGACTGTCTCCCCGACAGCGATCCGGCGGAAGCGGGCGCCAACCGTACGAACGCCGCGCTGCCGGCAGCTGCCCACTGCGGCGGGGCAACGAAGCCCTTCTGCGTCGTCCAAGGGGCGATCGGGATTTGCAGCGCATGCGGCAGCGACTTCGTGCCGCCGCCCGGAAAGGGCTTCGCCGATTCCTGCCCGACGGAAGCGGCCCCCATCTGCCTGACGGCAGGCGCAAGCGCTGGTTCTTGCTCGGCAAAAGCGAAGAACGGCGAGAGCACCCTCAACGGGGAAAAGTGCGTCTCTGAAGGGGCCGACCCGCGCGTGTCGGTCGTGACCTGCGCGAGCGGCGTCTGCGACAAGAGCGACACGAAATGCGGGCTCACGGAAGGTGTATCCTGCACACTTTCCGCCGAGTGCCGGAGCAACGCCTGCGGGAGCGACAAGAAATGCGGCCTTCTCACCGGAGAAGCGTGCACGCCGAACCCGGCGAACGACCCGTGCCGCGGCGCCCTCGCCTGCGACGCGACGAGCAAGACTTGCGACACCGACACCGACGGCGACGGCCTCACCGACTCCGTCGAGACCAAGCTCGGGACCGACCCGAAGAACGCCGACACCGATGGCGACGGCATCAAGGACGGCGTCGAAGTTGGTAGCGATTCGACGAAGCCGATCGACACCGACGGCGACGGCAAGATCGACGCCCTCGACACCGACGACGACAACGACGGCATCCTCACCAAGGACGAAATCGCCGATGCCACCGCCGCCAAGGTGAGCGACGACGTCGACGGCGACGGCAAAAAGAATTGGCTCGACACCGACTCGGACGGCGACGGCATCCTCGACGGCGCCGAGAACACCGACGCAAATAAGAACAACATCAAGGACTACCTTGAAGTCGGCCCCGGCACTGGCGGTGACGCAGGCGCAGACAGCGGCGCGGGCTCCGATGCGGGCACCAGCGGCGACACCGTCGGGGCAACCACCCTCGAAGGGGGCGGCCTCTCCTGCTCGATGGGCGAAGCGGCGGGGGTCGCCTCGACGCCGTTCGCTCTCGGCGGCCTTCTCGCGCTCCTCGGCCTCCGCCGTCGCAAGGGAAACAAGACCGTCTGAGTTTCGAAGAGTCATAAATGAAAAAGAGCGCTCGACCTTGCGTCGAGCGCTCTTTCTCTTTTTAAAAGCCGCGCTCCTTCAGGAGCCGCGATAGGTGGCGATCCCGTAGGGGGCGAGGAGGAGCGGCACGTGGTAGTGGCTCGTCGCGTCCTTCACACGGAAGACAAAGGTCACCCACGGGAAGAAGGTCTCGGCGTCGCCAAAGTAGACGGTCGTGTCGAAGGTGATTCGATAAATGCCAGGTTCTACAGGCTTTCCGCCGAGGAGCG
Source organism: Myxococcales bacterium (assembly GCA_013298325.1). GTDB lineage: Bacteria > Myxococcota_A > Polyangia > Polyangiales > Polyangiaceae > JAAFHJ01. The sequence continues at coordinate 12,970 of JAAFHJ010000039.1, forward strand.
TCCGCAAGCGCCCATCGTCGTCGGTGACGCCGCGACCGAGTTCGTGGAAGGCGCCGTCCGCCTGCTGAAACTCGAGCAGCACCGGAACACCGGCGGCGGGCTTCCCTTTCGCGGTATCGAGAACGTGGGTAGTGATGCTGTTCACGGCGTCCTCCGGAAGAAGGTATTCAAACGCTTCTCCGTAATCTTCCATTGCTCATTCTTGGCCTGGATCAATTCCTCGTCTGGCGAGTTTTGGATGCGCGCTTCGGCGATCGCGAGCATCTCTTCGGCGCTCTTCCCGCTGGCGAACACCAGGTAGACGCGTCCGAACTTCGCCTCGTAGGCGGCGTTGATGGCGGCGAGCTTTGCAAGCGTATCGGCGGTCGCTTCGGCGACCTTCGCCTGCTCCCCCATCGCCATTTTGTCGTGCTTTTTCTCGCCGATGCGCGGATGGGCCGCGAACGCTTCGAGCCAGTCGGCGGCGGTCAGTCCTTCCCAAAGTTCTGCGCCAGCGGCGATGAGTTCCGCGACGTTGGCGAACGGCGCCTTCGCAGCAAGGGCGGCAGCCCACGCCGTGGAACCGCACCATTTCTTCAGGAGCGCCGCACGGGAGGCCTGCGGGAGCGCGTTTACGTAGCGGAGCGTCTGCGCCTCTTTGCCGGATGGCGCGACGACGCCGTAGAGGCGTAAGCGACTCACACCGCCGTCGGGCCAAATCCGCATGCGGACGTGGGTCGCCGGCGCGTGGGGGCGGAGCTCTTCTTCGTAGCGATGGGCGGTGTGCGCCTGGAGCTTCGTCCGCGGGAGGATCTCCGCCCACGCCTCTTCCGGCTGGGCCATCGGATCGACGCCCGGCGGAACGGCCGTCGTGTAAAGGGCCGCACTTTCGGGAAAATTCCCACGAAAGTGCTGGGTATCGAGGACGACGCGTTCGATGGTCCCAAGGGCTGCAAGCTGAACGACGACCCAGTCGGGGGCCTCCTTGCGGGACCGCTTCGTCTCCCAGCCGTCCCCCATGTTCGCCGCGCGACCGGGGCCGATCAGGTTGTGCCGGGACCCGAAAAAGCTGTCGTTGCAGTCGGTGACGAGGGCACCGCACTCGACGGCCGCGAGGTCGACTTCCTGCTCGCGCCCAGGAAGTCCAAGCCAGCGCGGGTCGGCGATCACGTCCCCATAGATCTTCAAACGGGCGACGCCGCCGTCGGGATAAATATGGAAACGAACGTGGGTGAATCGCGTTTCCGAAGCGACCTCAAAGATGTTCTTCGAGTCGCCTTTCAGGTCACTCTTTGCGAGGATCGGTTCCCAGACGACGCTTTCGTCGAGAAGCTCCTCAACGGTCGGCTGCCCCGGAAGGTTCACCCCCTCAAGGCTCGCGGCCTGAGGATAGTTGCCGCGAAAAAATGCGGTATCGATGACGAGCCCGCGAATGACGCCCGGCAGCCCGAGCCGAAGAATCGCGAAGTCGTGGCCGGGGACACGACGACGGCGAGACTCCCAGCCGTCCATCCATTTGCCGCGCTCGGTGTACTTTCCATCAATGAAGATGGGAGTTTCCGGTTTGAGGAGGTTGTCCTTTGACGCAAAGAAATCGTCATTGGCGTAGAGGACGAAGCCGCCATAGCGGCGTGCGGAGAGCTCGACGAGGTTCTCAAATTCCATAGGGGGTGCGTATCCTAACCGACGGGCGCAGCGGTGGGACGCCAAACCCCACGATCGGGTACGTTACGGGCATGTACGCGCCGGCCACTCTCGTCACGATTCCGTTCAGCCACTACTGTGAGAAGGCGCGCTGGGCCCTTGAACGGGCCGGCGTCCCCTTCGTCGAGAAGGCCCACCTCCCCTTCTTCCACGCGGCCGCTGTGCGACGCGCCGGGGGGACTCGACAGGTGCCCATTCTTGCCACCGACGGGACCGTCGTCCCCGATTCGACGACGATCCTCCGCCACGCCGATCAGCGGCTTTCGGAGCCGGATCGCCTCTTCCCCGCCAACGCAAGAATCGCCAGCGAGGTGGAGCGGTTGGTCGCTCTTGCCGACGAGAAAATCGGGCCGGCGACGCGGCGCATCGCCTATTTCCATCTGCTGCCCGACCGTAAGGCACTGGCGACGCTCATTGCTCGCAATGCCACAAGCTACGAAGCGCGGCTCGCGGCGTTTTGTCAGCCCCTTCTTGCGTTTGGAATTCGCAAAGGGGTGGGAATCGATCGCGCACGCGCAGAACGCTCCCAGGCAACGCTCGACGCAACCTTGGACGCGTTCGATGCCCTCCTTGCCGACGGACGGCGGTACCTCGCCGGTGATCGCTTCACGGCCGCCGATCTCACGCTGGCGGCGCTCGCCGCCCCCCTCGCGTTCCCAAGCGAGCTTGCGCCGATTTATGGCACCGACGGCGACCTCCCCCGCGGGCTCCTCCCAAGCGTGGAGGCGGTTCGTGCACGCCCCTCGGGCGCCTTTGTACTCCGTATCTATCGGGAGGAGCGTGCTCGACGAATCGCCATTTCCTAAGTAAAGTCTGTCACTTCGCGAGTTCCGCCTCGATCGTCGCGACGAGTTCCGGGTCGTCCGGCTCCGTCGACGGCGGAAAGCGCTTTACGAGCTTGCCGGTCCGACTGATCACGAACTTCTCAAAGTTCCAGGTGATGTCTCCGGCGCCGCCCGGCTGGGCTTTGAGCCATTGATAAATGGGGTGCGCGCTCGCCCCGTTCACATCGATCTTCTCAAACATGGAGAACGTGATGTGGTACTCGGTCGTGCAAAATGTGGAGATCTCTTTGGAACTCCCCGGCTCCTGCCCGCCGAACTGATTGCAGGGGAACCCGAGTGCCTCGAAACCGCGCCCTTTGTAGGTCTGATAGAGCGTTTCGAGCGGTTTGTATTGGGGAGTGTAGCCGCATTGGGAAGCACCATTGAAGATGAGCATGACTTTCCCACGAAAGTTGCACATCGAGACTGGGTCACCGCCGAGGTCATTCGCGCCGAGCGCGTAGACTTCCCCCACCGCCGCCGCTGGTGTGCAAGTTGCCGGATTTACTACGGAAGTGCCGCCCGACGCCGTTCCGCCGGAGGTGCTCCCCGAACCCGTTCCGCCGGAAGAGGCGGTGCCCGACGAGGTCGCTCTGCCGCCCTCTGGTGGAGCGCTTGACGGCGCCGTCGTGCAGGCGACCAGCGCGAGGAGCGCAGCGGCGAAGGGGGTCACGAGGATGGGGGAAGCTCGGTTCATGGAGAGCCGACTGTACGGGCCGCGGCGCCGGAATCTCAAGCGCCGCCGCGACGATTTGCCGCAGGACGCTGAAAGAAATCTCTCCTAGAAACCGCGCTATTGTGACGGCGTATACGCTCAACGCCCTTTCGCGAAGCAGGGCTATTTTCCTCGACAATCGCGCGGTCCGTCGATGAGTTCCCGGGATCCGTTGCCATCGGCGGTTCCGTGGTTGCTTCGCGTGTCGCTCGCATCGGTGGGCGTCCAAGCCGTGGCGCTTGCCGGGGCCGGCATTGGGGCGCTCCCCTACGCCTACGGGACGGCCGCCGCGTGCTTCGTCGGGATGGCGCTTGCACATGCACCGCTTCTCGGCACGCAGACCCTCGCAACCCCTCGAAACGTCGGTCTTTTTCTCGGCGTCCAGGTTTCCCTTTTCACCGTCGCGTTGGCGGCGACCGGCGGGCCTTCCAATCCGTTTTCGGTCCTCTATCTCGTTTACGTCGCCACGGCAGCCCTCGCTCTCGGCGGGCGGTGGGGCGCCGGCTTCGCGGTCGTGACGACGGTCGCGTACGGGTCGCTCTTCCCACTTACGGAGGCGCGCGGCCTTCACGCGATTCACCATGCGGGCGGCTTCGTCGGCCACCTCGTCGGCATGTGGCTCGCGTACGCCCTTTCGGCGGCGCTCGTCGCCTACTTCCTCGTTCGCGCCCTTGCGGCGCTGGCGGCGAAGGAGGCCGACCTCGAACTCCTCCGCGAACGCGCCTCGCGCCAAGGGAAACTTCTGGCATTGGGGCAACTTGCGGCCGGGGCCGCCCACGAGTTGGGCACGCCGCTGGCGACGATTGCCGTCGTCGCGAAGGAACTCGAACGGAGCGCCCGGATCGCCGATCTCGACGCCGAACAGATCGGTGCAGATGCCACCCTTCTCCGCGAGCAGGCCGAACGCTGCCGGCAGATCCTCGAAAAGATGGGGGCACGCTCCGGGGCTGCCCCTGGTGAGGCGCCGGAGCCGCTCACCTTCGAGGTGCTTCGTGGCGCCGTCGACGGCGACCTGGCGGTGACCTTCGTCGATGGCGGTGGCTTCCCGACAGCGCCGCTCCCCCGGCGGGCCATCGCGCAAGCGCTTCAAAATCTTGCAAAAAATGCCTCGGATGCGTCCCCCGCCGGTCGCGCACGGCCTGTCGTGCATCTTGCATACATGCATTCCGCACTTGTTCTTCGCGTGGAGGACGATGGCGACGGCGTCCCCGCGTCGATCCGCGCCCGGCTTGGCGAGCCCTTCGTTACGACGAAAGGCGGCCCCGACGAGGGGGCCCTGCCAGGGATGGGGCTCGGGCTCTTCCTCGTGCAGTCGCTCGCCGACCACGTTGGAGGCACCTTTTCCCTGGAGGAACGGAGGCCGCGCGGCACGGTCGCGCAGCTAGAAATCCCCGGAACAACTGGAGTTTGATGCGATGAGCGCCCCCGAGAAAGATCTCCTCCGAAGCCTCCTGCTCGTCGATGATGACGCGGTCTTTCGGCCCCGCCTCGCCCAGGCGTTCCGAAAGCGGGGCTGGGAAGTGTTCGAGGCGAGCGGCGTCGGCGAAGCGCGAGCGATCAGCGAAAGCCCCGAGTTCGCCGTCGTCGATCTGCGCATGCCCGATGGGTCGGGCCTGGAGGTCGTCCGTCACCTGCACGCCCTCGATGCGTCGACGCGGATCGTCGTCCTCACCGGCTGGGGGAGCATCGCGACCGCCCTCGATGCCCTTCGGGCGGGCGCCCTCGATTACCTGCAAAAACCGGCAGATGCCGATCAGATCGAGGCTGCCCTGCTTGGCAAGAAGCCGTCGGACGCGGCCACAGAACCGGAGGACGACCTCCATGGGGTCCCGTCGCTGGCGCGCGTCGAGTGGGAGCACATCCAGCGGGTCCTCGTCGCCTGCGACCACAACGTGAGCCAGGCGGCGAAGGCGCTCGGGCTCCACCGGCGGTCCCTCCAGCGGAAGCTCGGGAAGTACCCGGCAGCCCGCTAGTATTTGGCGCCGCTCAATCGGCGATTACCGCAGATTTTTGA
>JAAFHJ010000389.1 GCA_013298325.1 Myxococcales bacterium
GGGGACGCCGCCGGCATCGCCGATCCGCGGGTGCCAGAGGCGGCGCACGTGGCGCTTGGCGAGCGTCATCGCGGCATCAAAACGGAGGATTGGGAACTGTTTCGCGACGTCGACAATCGTTTGAAGAAGCGCCTCGCGCGCCTCAGGATTCAGGATGTCGATCTGGGCGGTATCGTTCCACGGGGTGCTCGTGCCATCATTTCCGTGATAGATATAGCGGACTTGATCGGTTTGTTTATCTCGGAATTCAAAGACCACGGCCGCGTCGGATCGGTCGGCGTAGCCGTCCTCCAAGCGGATTCCGATCTGGTCATCGCCGAGGTCGGTGCCGGTGAAACGGTAGTTCTTGTAGGGGGGCCGGGCCGCCTGAAGGAACCACTCCGGGTGCTCGTGCATCCAGCGGGAGTCGAGGCCGGTGTGGTTGGGGACGACATCGCCACAAAGGCGAATTCCGCGGATTTTTGCCCGCTGGCGCAGCTCGTCGAGGGCGGCCGGTCCGCCGAGCGCTTCGGCCACGGTGTAGTCTTTCAGCGAATAGGCCGATGCGGCGATCTCGACGTCGTCCGGGGCGCGACCGGCCGTCTTGATCGCTTTGCTCGCCGGGCTTCGCTCCCAAAGACCGATCATCCAGAGGCCGGTGATCCCGCGGGAGCGGAGAGCGTCGAGCTCTGCATCGGGGATCTGATTCAATTGTTGAATCGGATATCCGTAGCTACGACTCAGTTGGTCGAGCCATACATAGATCGCCTTCGCAAGGATGACGACTTCCGGCATCCAATCGCGATCTTCCGTATAATTGACTTCGGGTTCTGGCTCGGGTGCGCGGCGATTCCCTTCGGCATCAAACGGGGAAGCGTCGTGGGCTCCGTCGGCGCCAAAGAAACCGCCCGAAAACGCCGGCAATTCTCCATGGGCAGGCCCTGGGTGGTGCTGCTCGTAGCGCCGAATTTCCGCGGCGCGGGCCTCGCGGTGCTCGGCGACGTGGCGGAAAAACGTTCGAAATTGAGGAAGTTCCGCGAGGGGGCGCCAGCGATCGCAGAACCAGGCGAGCTGGGCTTCGGCGTCGTTGCCGGCGACGAGCGGGCTCCGCAAGAAGGCTAAAATTCCGCGTGGTTGATCGAAGTCGTTCTGCTCACGCCCCTCGGGGGCGTCGTCCGCCGAGAAGCCGGCGTCGACGACGGCGAGGGCCGCATCCCGGTCGGCGGGGAGCGCCTCGATGAGAGGGGCGCGAATGGTTGAAAAGACTGGATTTTCGGCGATTCCGTCGACGAGCGCGAGTTCAAGGAGGGCGATGCGTCGGTCGTCGTCCCGCCTCGGATCGAGCGGTTCCCGGGGCGGGAAAGCGGTGACGGTCGCCTGGGCGGCGCCGGTCGTCGAAGCGGGGGCTCGCCGCGGGGCGAACACATCAAGAAGTACCCGAAATCCGTCGCACAAAAGGGCAGCTGCGGCCCCTTCCGGGTACCCGTCGACGTCGCGGCCATGGGGCCGGGGGACGCCGCGATAGGCGCGACCGGGGGCGGGGAGGGACCGTTCAGACTGGGGCGCCATCGCCTCTGTCGTATCGTGATTCGACGACTCCGGTCACGGAGACTGATTGCGCGCCACGACCGGGAGCGACACCGCCGCGAATTGGAGCCTGCGCTCGGTGGCAGGGGCGTGGTCAACCGGCGGTGAGCCGTTCTCTCGCTGGACCGTTGCGCCGACCAACACGAAGGCAATGCGCCGATCTCGCTTGGAATAGTAGGTCGCCGCGCTCGAGCGTGGGTCGACGAAAGCCCGTGCCTGCGTCGCGGATGCCGTCTCGAGAATGGACGTCTGGCCGGCTTTGGTGCGGTCGGCGGTCACCGTGAGTTTGTAGGTCTCTGCTGCGAGGGTTTCCGGGTCGACGTCGACGACCTGGGTTTCGCCGAACGCGATCGGGCGCGTGATGGGGGAGCCGGCATCGACGGTCACGTTCGCGTCGACGGGGACGGAGAGTCCGTCGGGGGCGATGTAACTCGTCCCGGAGGCGGCATGCACAAGGATGCTGCCGGCGACGCTATCGGGCAACGCCCACGTGGCCACGTGGGCATTCGTCTGGTCTTCGCGACCTACGCCGGCGCGCATGGGGAGGAAGGGGGAGGCGCAGCGACCGCCTTTGGCCTTGAACGTATTGGTTCCGAGCGTTTCGCAGCCTTCGGCGGCGATGACGATGGGGGTGGTCGTCGGATCGGCGAGCGCTTCGTTCTGGTCTTTGGCGACGAGCACGGGGAGGGCAAACTGGCTCTTCGGGTCGACGGCGGTCTTCAACGCGGCGCAGCTGAGCGACCCCTTGCTGCGCTCAAGGGCGGCGACCACGAGCGCGTCGTAGGCCTGGACCTCCTTCGAGGTGGCGGCCGTCTTTTTGAAGCGGCTGCCGGGTACGAAACGGGCCGTCGTGACGTCGACACCGACCGCATTTCCGGCCGCCATTTGCTCTTCGCTGGGCTCTGCGCGGGCTTGATCGTCGCTGAGGCAAAAACGGAGCGCCGGGAGCGTGTACGAACCGTGGACGAAGAGGACGCCCGGCGCGAGCTTTGCAACGCCGTCGCTCGCCGGCCCCAGGTTAGCGTCACCGCCGCCCGGTCCGTCGCCGGCTTCGGGGCCTCCGTCGGGCGTTCGCGTTTCGGTCGTCGCAATCGCTTCGCTGGCGCAGGCGGCGAGGGGGAGGGCGAGAAGCACGAGGAGGGTGGAGCGAAGGCGCATATTTCAAGGCGCAGCATGCCGCATGCCGTTGGTGATTGCGAAAGGAACGAGCGCTTTTGACCGGGCTGCCGGCGCGGGGTAGGATAGCCGATGTGCCAGCTTGAGAAATTGGCACATTTTGGCGCACCGCTCGCGCGACGATTTGCCGGGTTCTCGGCGATCTTGGGCGGCAAGGTACTTGCCCAAGGGGCGATCCCCCGTGCACTGTGGCGCGCCTCCGTCTTGCTCTCCCGCTGAACCCTTATGCTCGACGTCGGATCTTACGTCACCGCCAATGTCCGCCTTCTCCGACCGCTCGGCGCCGGAGGAATGGGGCGCGTCTGGCTTGCGCAGCACGAGGGCTTACACTCGGAGGTTGTTGTTAAATTCCTCTCGGAGGCCCTCGAAGGGGACGCCGAGGCGATGGAGCGGTTCTCGCGCGAGGCGGCGGCCGCATCGCGGGTGAAGAGCCCTCACGTGGTGCAGATGCTCGACCATGGCGTCACCGCGGAGGGGCAGCCCTACATCGTGATGGAGCACTTGGAAGGGCGCGACCTCGGTCAATGGCTCGATAGTCATGGGAAGCTGCCGATCCCGTCGATTCGTGAGATCGTCGTTCAGCTCTCGCGCGCCCTCGAAAAAGCGCATCAATCCGGGATTGTCCATCGCGATATCAAGCCGGAAAATATCTTCCTTTGCGACGCCGGTGACGGTGCGCTCTTTGTGAAGCTCCTCGATTTCGGCATCGCCAAAGGGGCGAGCACGCTGAACGGGCGCGGGACGGCGACCGGGAACGTCATGGGTTCGCCGTTTTACATGAGCCCGGAACAGCTCACCGGCGCCCGCGACCTCGGGCCGCCGACCGATCTCTGGTCGGTAGGGATTGTTCTCTTTGAGCTTTTGACCGGGAAGCGCCCCTACGAAGCGGAGACGCTCGGCGCGCTCGCGCTCATGGTCCACCAGGAGACTTTCCCCGACGTCCTCGCCTGGGACCCGACCCTCCCGCCGACGCTTCGCCCCTTCTTCGCGCGCGCCTGCGCGAAACGCCCCGCCGACCGGTTCTCCCGGGCCTCCGAGCTCGCCGAAGCGTTTACGGCGGCTTCACAAGGTCTTGAATTTACGGCCCCTCGAAGCGGTCCGGCTTCGGGGCCCCTCGGCTCGATCCCGGCCCCCTCTTTGGTTCCGTCGTCGTCGCCGATCGCCTTTCAGGGGACCGGCTCTTCGCGGGGGGAGATCGCCCTCGCGCGTACGGAGGCGACGACCGATGGAAGCCTCGGCGTCGCTCGGAATGCTTCGACGATGCCGCCGCGATCGGTCTTTCCCGTTTGGATTCCGGTTGTTGCGCTTGTTGCGCTCCTGGCCGCGGGCGGGCTTTTTTGGGCGGTTCGAAAGGGGCCGAGCGTCACTTCGGTCGCCACCACTTCGCTGGCGAGCGCTTCTGCCCCGGCGGTTTCGGCCACCGCCACCACGATCGCGCCCGTCGCCACCGCGCTGGCCGACCTTCCGATCCCGAGCATCCCGAGCCCTGCCGTTCTTCCAAGCGCCCCGACAACTTCGTCTCCGCCCGGCGAAACGCCGGATCGGAAAACAACCGGGGCGAGCAAGCATGGTAGCGTCCCCATCCGCCGCCCCGTCGCCACCGGGACGCCGACCTCCAATTCGCCCAATGTTTACTAAATCCTTCGGGCATCTTCCGTGTCCGGCTCGTGCGGCTTGTGTAGCTCCGCTGCTCGCCGTGCTTCTCGTTGCATCGAGCGCGTCGGCCCAGTCGGCGGCCGACATCGCCTCGGCCCGCGACCTCGTTGCCGAAGGGCGAACGGCCCGCGACAAGCAGGATTTTCTCACCGCCCGCGAGAAGTTCCGGGCGGCCCACGCGCTTCTCCATGCGCCGATCACCGGCCTCGATTTGGCGAAGGCGGAGGTGGCGCTTGGGCACCTCGCCGATGCGCGCGAGGTCTGTTTGGACGTGGAGCGCTCGGAGAAAAATCCCAAAGAAACAAAGGCTTCGGCGGCGGCGCGCGCAGAGGCTTCGGCGCTTGCGGTGAGCCTCGAAAAGCAGCTCTCTGCGGTGCAGCTCGTCCTTCCGGTGGGGCTGACCGACGTGCGCGTCACCGTCGATGATCGCGAGATTCCGGCGGCGGCGCTCGGGGCGAAGCGGCGCCTCGATCCCGGCAGCCATCGCATCACGGCGGCGCGCCCAGGCGGCCCCGTCCAAGAAATGACGATCACGCTCACGCCCGGCGAGAGCCGCGACGTCCCCCTCGATCCGAAGCCGGCGCCGCCGGTTGTTGTCGAGAAGAAACCGGAAGAAAAACCGATTGTTCTCGTGCCGGTGGTGACCAAGAAGATGTCGCCGCTCGTCCCGGCGGGTGGGGTGCTTGTGGCGGGCGGGTTGGTGACCGGCCTCGGCGCGGGCCTCTTCGCGATGAACGCCCTCAAACCGTGTG
>JAAFHJ010000390.1 GCA_013298325.1 Myxococcales bacterium
GAGCGCCCGTGCGCGAAGAAGCTGGGGATCGTCGGTCTCGGTCGCGGAACCGTGAGCCGCGGTCGAAGGTAGGGGGTCAGACATGGCGAGTTCAGCTCCAGGGAGGAACCTAGCGCCGGCGTCTCCGGGCGGGCTGGCCGGAGGCGGCCACCAGCTGGCCAGAATCGGGCCAGTCAGGTCTGCGCGGGGAGGATGAGGGCGCGCATCATGTCGAGATGATCGAGGAAGATCTTCACCTTCGGCGTCCGTGCGAGCGCCCGGGGGACCCCCAAACGGAGCGGAACCGGCCGGCCGACGCGCGCCTCAAACAGGCGAACCGGCGCCTCCATCCCCGGCGCCATCGGGAAGTCGGCCTGGGGTACCCAACCGATGCAGAGCCCCAGGTGGACGCACTCATGGATGATGTGGGGGTGGTTCGCGATCGCCGCCGCCGCGAGCGGGACGAGCCCCTGGTCGGTCGCGAGCATCGGCTCGGCCTCCCCGGGGCTCAACCAGGCGAAAACGGTGTGTTTCTGAAGGTCTTCGTAGGTCTCCGGCGTCCCGTGGGCCGCCAGGTACTCGCGGCTCGCGAGGAGGCGCTGGGTCGACGTCGCGAAGGTGCGCGTCTCCCAGGAGCCGCTCGGCGCCGTCTCGCCGAACCAGCAGGCGACGTCGGTCGTCGCCGCCTGGACCTCCTCGATGCGATCGGTGAACGCCGCGCGCACGCGCACGCCGGGCCAGTTCGTCCGGATCATCCCGAAGATCATCGCGACCGCTGCCGGGAGGAGCCCCGTCGGCAGCATCACGCGGATCTCCCCTTCCGGCGGGCCGTCGTTGCCGCGGGCACCACGCATAAGCGCGCGAAAATCCTGCTCCATCTGCCGACCACCGACGACAAGCCGCCGCCCCGCCTCGGTGAGCACGACCCCCTTCGCCGTCCGCTCCAGGAGCGGCACACCGGCCTCCGCTTCGAGGGCATCGACCTGCCGACGGAGCGTCGTCCGCGACACACCAAGCGCAGTCGCGGCAGCGGCGAAGGATCCTTCATCGACGACCTGGAGAAACCCGCGGAACTCTTCCAGGCCCATGGAAAGGAGTCGCTATTGAGTCGGCAGCAAAAGGTCAACCATCTCCCACGTTAAATCGGCGTAGCAGAAGAGCGACTGCGAGCGATTTTTGCGGCGCGAGGAGCCCCCAACGGCCGCGCTCTGGGCGCTCTTCTATCGAGTTTGCAGAAAACTCCGCGCCGTCTCCCGCTTCGCGGGCGGACGTTCAGCGCATCTCCATGCCAGCTTGGGTCCGGAAGGACGAAAATGGTCAGCGCCGGCGCCCGAGCTGACAATTTTCGTCGCGGCCCCCCTGCCCGATTCGTCGCGGCGCCCCGAATCCCACGAAGTTTTGCGTTCTGGCGCAGCAAGTATGCTTGGCACGGGCCGTGCTGAACCGCTGGAAGCTAACGCCCGGCGACGGCGCAACGACTCGGAACCACGGAGAGACTATGAAGAACATTCACAAGCTCATGAATCGCAAGAACCAGGGCGCGTTTACCCTTATCGAGCTCATGATCGTCGTCGCGATCATCGGTATCCTCGCGGTTCTCGCGGTGTACGGCGTCAGCAAGTACATCGCGAACGCGAAGACGGCAGAAGCGCGTAACTCTCTCGGTCAGATCACGAAAGACATCGCCGCCGCCTACGAGCGCGAGTCGATGAACGGCGCGCCGATGGCCGAAGGCGGCACGACCGGCGTTACCCGCGCCCTCTGCATGACCGCCGCCCAGTCGATTCCGGCCGCAGCGGCCTCGATCAAAGGCCAGAAGTACCAGTCCAAGAAGACCGACTGGGCACCCGCTGCCGACGTCGCCGCGAACAAGGGCTTCCCCTGCATCCGCTTCGTCATGGATGCTCCGCAGTACTTTATGTACATGTACACCTCCGACTCGGACACCGGCGCGAACCCGATCTCCCCCGGTACGAACTTCACCGCGACCGCCCAGGGCGACTTGAACGGCGACGGCGTTGTCTCGACGTTCACCACCCAGGGCAACATCGACGCGACCAGCAAGCGCCTCCTCGTCTCCCCGAACATCACGGAAGACAAGCCGGAAGAATGAGCTTCGAACCGGCGCAGGCTCCTCTTGATGGGCCGGCCGCGAAGAGACTTTCTCGAAGAGAGTCCCCGGATTTCCGGGGGCTTTTTTCGTTTGTTTTTTGCCGATTCTGGTCGACGCGGAACGCTTCGATTTCGCCGCGAGGTGTGCTTTCTAGCATTCGTGCATGTCTCGGTATTCGGTCGCGAGTTCTCTATCGTCGTCCTTGCGGCAGCGGCTTCGCTCGGAGGGACGTTGGCCGTCATCGCCGTCCCTGCGTTCGCGAAAAACCTCTATGGATCCCACCTTGTAGAAGCGGAGGCGGGGCTGCAGCGTATCGGCGTCGCGACCGTTGCGCGGACGGCCCGCGGCGAACCACTCGCCGCCACAACCCCGCGGACCCCAGAGGTCGTGCCTCGCGGCGTCGCGGTGATCGATCCTCCAGGCACGTGGGACCACCCAACCTGGGTGGCACTCGCTTTCGCCCCGGTCGACGCCCCGCGCCCGTTGGCGCACGCGCATCGCTTCTCATTTGCCTTCGAAAATCAAGGGAATCGCTTCAAAGCGACCGCCAACGGCGACCTCGATGGCGATGGAACCTCAAGCATTCTTGAGATTGAAGGATCGCCCGACAAAATCGCGCCCGGAATGTACGTGGAGAACGAACTCGAGTGAAACACGTCGAGGTCTTTGTTGCCGGCGCGGCGATCGCGCTCGGGGCACTTGCGGCCGGGCAATTTCGCCCGTCTTTGGCGAGCGATGCCCATGCGATTCGGACCCGTGAAGACGTGGTTCTTGTCCCCCCGCCGGCGCAAACAAAGGCGCTTGCGCTGGGGCACGACGCGGCGATGGTCGATTATCTCTGGGGGCAACTCCTCGTTCAACATGGGATTCATGTGAACGAAAAGCGCCGGATGCCGCTGGAACGTTACATCGATCCGATCCTTTACTTGGAGCCGGACTTTCCGCCGATGTTCGCCTACGTCGACACGCTCTTCGTATTTCGACCGCCGCGGGGGACGGAAGAAGACGCTCGAACGGCACGCACATACCTTGAGAAGGGGCTCCAGGTACGCCCCTACGACCACAAAGTGTGGATGCACTACGGCCAATTCCTTGCGTTTCTCGCCCCTTCCTTCCTTACGACGGAGGCCGAGCGCGACGAGTGGACCCGCGACGGCGCCCACGCGATCGCCCACGCCGTCGAGCTCGGTGGCGACTCCGACCGCGCGCTCTCCGCGAGCACTCTCCTCGCGCGCTACGGCGATCAGGCTGCGGCAATCACCTCGCTCGAGCGCGTTCTCGCCATTGAGAGCGACGAAAACATCAAGCTCCAATTGCAGGCAAAACTCGACAGACTTCGTGCAAGTCGCGCCGCAAGTGAGAAAGATCTCCGGGCGAAGGCGGCAAGTGCGTTCATCGACGGCGAGCGGCGCAAAGAGGCCCCTTTCGTCGGGAATGAGCGCAATCTGACATTTGGTCCCTGGCCGAACGCCTACCGTTGCGTCGGCCTTGATGCGCGTGCGGAGCCCCGCTGCGCGACGACCTGGCGGGAAGCACTCGAACGGCGCGGCGACTGACGCGTTTGCATCGATCCGCCGTCTCGCCTCACGGGCGGAAGGGGATCGTCCTCAGCGAAATTCGCCGGTAGGTCTCTTCGTTGGCCGCCCGCGCCCAAGCGGAAATCTCCAGCAAACCAGGCTGCTTGGGCGCTTCCCCGTGAGGAATCATGGCGGCCGGTACATGGAGCGTCGCCCGCGTGCCGCCGGCTACCGCCTCAAGGACGACCGGAAGCGGCGTGCGAAACCCCTTCGGCCAGAACTGCACCGTCGGCGCGGGTACCGTGTACGAGCGCCGGCGGTTCGCCTCGGCGATCGGCAGCGGGAGCGGCGCCGGGAGGAACGCGAGCCCAAATCCACCAACAATCAAAGGGCTTGCAATCGTTCCATCGAGGTCGATCCCGGCGCCGGCAACGAGGACCGCCGGCAACGGCGCGAAGGTGCCGGCACGGTCGATAAATTCCTGCACAATGCACGGAGCGCCGAGCTCGCCGGGCGCCTCCGTCACCGCGATGCCAATGCCGACGTGGGTGTGGGTTGCCGTCAGGATGTTCTTTCGGTGGCCATCGTGGGGCGGCAGCTCGTCAAAAAAGAGCGACTCGGAATGCGCGAGCTCGGCCGCCGAAATTGCGACCTTTTCCTGCAATTTTCTAGACTTTTCATCGACGACGCCGAGCGCGTTTTCCAGGATCATGTCGCTGCCGCCTGCTTCCGAATACCGCTGCTCGGGGACGGAGCCGTCGGAGCCCCAATGGCCGAGAAAACCGTGGCGGCAGAGATCTTCGGCGTGACGCTGGGCGGCGATCGTCGCTGGGCCGTCGTCGAGAAGGACCGGCGGAAGCTGAAATTTCGCCCGGTCGGCGTTCACCCGCCGCACGAGGTAGCGGCGCGCACCGGCGAGATCGAGGCGTTCCCCGACCACCGGCTCACGGTCGGCGTTTGGCAATACGGTGGCGCTCGCAGCCAGCGGCACCTGAACGGCTTTTTCCGGGCCTTGGACGCTTCCGGTCGGAGCAGCGGAAAGGGGCGCCGAGGGGGCGGGACCGCAGGCGGCAAGCAACACGAGCGCGGCCACCCTTCGCATCGGTCGCATGGTACACAGCTCCCCCGATGCTGTCGCGCACCGCCGCCCTCGCCGGTTCCCTTCTCGTCGTCGGCTATCCGGAGGGGGCATCCGGAGGAGTCTCCGAACGCCTCCTCGCGGCCCTTCGCCGCGGCGAGCGGGCAGGAGCGATTCTTTTTCGCCGAAATATTCCGCAAAATGGGGACTTTGCGCCGCTCGTCGCCGCAATCCATTCGCTGCAAGAGGCGACGCCAGACGGCGCACCGATCGTGGCCGTTGACCAGGAAGGGGGGCGCGTGCGGCGACTGCCGGCCCCCGCGCTGGTCGTCCCGCCGATGCGTGTACTCTCCAAGCATCCCGAGCTCCTCGAAGCGACCGCCCTCGCCGTCGCCCGCGAACTGCGCGCACTCGGTTTTACCATGAATTTCGCGCCAGTGCTCGACGTCGCGAG
>JAAFHJ010000391.1 GCA_013298325.1 Myxococcales bacterium
CACCCCTCCGGCGTGATGACGCTGTAGGTGCCGTACTCGAGCACAAACACCTCATTGGCAACGCCGAGCGCGAGGGCGCCGCCGCTGCCCCCTTCGCCGATGATCGTCGCAATGATCGGCACCCCCGCACGGGCCATCGCCGCGAGGCAGGCACCAATCGCTTCGCTCTGCCCGCGCTCCTCGGCGCCGATGCCCGGATAGGCGCCTGGCGTGTCGATAAACGTCAAAATCGGGAGGCGGAATCGATCTGCAAGTTCATAAATTCGCAGTGCTTTTCGGTAGCCTTCCGGGTGCGGCATCCCGAAATTCCGGCGCACGTTGTCTTTTGCGCCGCGCCCTTTTTGATGGCCGAGCACCGCAACAGGGCGCCCTTCAAAGCGACCAAGACCGGCGATCAACGACTCATCTTCCGCAAAGCGGCGGTCGCCCGCGAGCTCAGTGAAGTCGGTGATCAATCGAGACACATAATCGAGGGTGTACGGCCGCGCAGGATGGCGGGAAAGTTGAACTTTCTGCCACGGCGTCAAATCGGCAAAGATCTCTTTGGCGAGGTCTTTTGCGCGCCCCTCGAGCGCCTTTAGTTCGGCCTCGATCGGATCATCGCCGTCGTCGTCGAGGCCTTCCGGGCCACGTAAAACGGCGACCGCGCGGAGTTCTCGGACGCGGCCGATCAGATCGGCGATCGGTTTCTCGAAGGGGAGGACGAAAGCCATGAGGGGGCGGAACCTAGCCGAACGGCGGCACGCCGTGCAAGGGGCGCAAACCCCATCTCAGCCGGCGAGGCCGAGGACGTTGAAGATTCGCAGCGCCTTCTCTTTCCCCTTCACAACCGCTGGGGGGAGTTCTTCGTATTCGAAGCGATTTTCGATGAGGGCGAGGGTCGCTTCGCTGATCAGCACCTGGCCGGCGCTCGCGATGCCGCACAGGCGCGCGGAGACGTTGGCGGTGTCTCCGATGACCGTATAGGAAAGCGCCTTTGAGCTACCTACGTAGCCGGCGACGAGCGGACCCGAATGGATCCCCATCCCGACGGCGAGCGGCGGCTGGCCGAGTTCCATGCGCTTCCGATTGAACTGGGAGAGCACGCTCATCTGCTCGAGGGCGCACATCACCGAGTGGACGGCGTCGTCTTCCTGGACGGCAGGGGCCCCCCAAAAGGCCATGATCCCGTCCCCCATGAACTTGTCGAGGGTACCTTCGTACTTGAAGATCGTCTCGACCATGAGTTCGAAGTACTCATTGAGCAGCTCGACCATGATCCCTGGCGCGGTGCCTTCGCTCATCCGCGTGAAGCCGCGAATATCGCTGTTGAACACCGTACAGGACGGGACGAGCGTCCCCCCCTTTTTCACTTCGAGTTTTCCGGAGAGGACCTGCTCGGCGACGTTCGGCGAAAGAAGCCGCGAGAAGCGCTCTCGCGAGACAATTTCCTGCTGAATCTTGATGCCAAGCAGCGTGTTCTGGACGTGCATTGCCGCCTGGTTGGCGACAGAAGTGATGACTTCCAGGTCTTTCTGCTGGAATTGTGCAAGGGCCGGCGAGTCGAGCCAGACCGCCCCAAGTACGGTATCTTCGTGGAGCAATGGGACGACGATCGCGCTCGAAATACGGTTGAGGATCATCGACTTCCCCTTGGAAGCAGCGAAGTCCTGGCTCGCATCGTGCGTGAGCACGCCTGCCTTCTCTTTGACGACGTGATTGAGGATCGTCGACGACACCTCAATCGGCGAATTGCTGCCGTCGCGACGGAGCGTCGCCCGCGGCTGAAGCGTACCATCCGGCTCTTTAAGGAGGATGACGCCTCGATCGGCTTTCACGAAGGTGAAGAGGGCCCGGAGGACCTTGTCGAGTAGGCGTTCGACGTCGCGCTCGAGGCCGATTTCGCGGGTCAGTTCCCAGCTTACGCGCAGGCGCTCGTAGTCGACGCGGAGCTGGGCGACGTCGCTTACGACCTGATCGAAGGGGAGAAAATCCTTCGTGGTTGCAGCGATTTGCGTACCGATTGCGCGCGCATTGTCGAGCAGATCGACCCGGGTTGCCGCGCGCGGGTTCCGCGTCGGCGGAAGCGGAGGGGCCATTCCCGGAAACGGCGGGCGTGCCGGTGGCGGTGCACCAAACGGCGCAGGCGGCGGGAAGCCGGGGGCCGGCGGCGCGAAGTTCGACGGGGGCGCGCCGTACGGGGTCGACGGCTGGAGGGCGCTCGTCGGCGGCGGGATCGAGCCCGGGTAGCCCGGCTGCGGCGGGTAGGGGCGCTGCTGCTGGCCCGGCGGAGGCGCGAGCGGCGCGGTCGCTTGCACCAGCGGCGCCGGCTGACCGCGAAGAATTGCGCCGGGTCCGACCGCGGGCAGGGCGAAGTTCATCGGCCCAACCCCGTCGTCGTAGCGGGCGCGCGTCGACCCGAGGGCGATCTCGTCGCCGTGCCGGAGCGCCTGCTCGCCGCGAACGCGCTCGCCGTTCACGTAGGTGCCGTTGAGGCTCCCGAGATCGCGAAGAACGAAGCCGGTTTCGCGAAGTTCCACGATGCAGTGCTCCTTCGACACGATCTTGTCGAGGAGCTGAATCGAGTTGTTCGGGTGGCGGCCGAGGCTATTTACTGGGCGCAGGTCGATGGCCTGCGTGCCTTCCGCCGTCGACAAGAGGAGCCGTGCCATAGCGCTCGCGGAGCCTACACGGAAGGCGTCGGCCGTCGGCGACAAATCGGTGAGGTGATGGCTATCGCAGGTAGTCGGCTACGACAGCGCGGCCTTGGAAGTCGGCGTAGTCGCGAGCAAGGTCGAAATTCGCCGGGTTATGGGGGCGTGTCGTCACGACGGCGTCGTGGAGGCACCAGCGGGCCCCGTCGTTGCAGCCGGTAGGCATCGACGAATAGCCGACCCGAAACGGTTTCGCGCCGGCCGCACAGCCGGCAAGCATGGTCGCTGCGTTCGCCGAGCGCCCCTGCGGAAGAGTTGCATCCTCCGCATAGACACAAAGGATTGTGTGGAGCTTTTTTGCAGTCGTTTCTGGAAGGCCGGTTCCGCCATCAAGATTGCGAAAATTCACCTTGCCGGCCAGTGCCCCTCCTCCGTCGAGGAGGCCGGCGCTGTCGAGCTGGCTCAAAAATTCGTGGGCGACGTAGGAACCGCTGGAATGGGCGATCACTGTCACGGCCGTCGGCGCCGGGTCCCGCAAATACCTTGCAACAATTGACGAATTTGCGATTTCTTTCGCCGCATAGTTCACGTCTTGCGGGCCCTGGATCGCGTAGATGTGCCGCGGACGCAGAGCGGCTGCTGGTAGGAGCGCCTTCGCCCACGCCTCCACCGACGGCAACTTTGCCGTATATCCGCCGCAGACGAATACGTCGTGATCGCCGCTGCCTTCTGCGACAGTTATTCCATTTGAAAACGGGGCGAAAGGTCCAAAGAGCGGTTCTGCGGCACCGTCTTCGCTGGCGTCACTGCTGCCGTCGACGGGGGCGGCGCTGTTTGCGTCGGTTCCCGGTGCGCCCACGCTTCCCCCGTCGTCGACCGCGCCTGTCTCCGAGGGAGGGGCGCACGCGAGGGCGGCACTTGCCAGAAACAGAAGCATTGCGGAGCGCATCTCCTAGAGTCTTGCACGCTTTTGCGCGGCGAAGCGACCGTAGGCATGATGCTACGGCCGCGGTGCCGGGACCTCAGGAGCGCGTTCGGAAACCTCAGGAAAATGAAGGCTTTCGGCGCAAAATCGTCGGCACGGAGCATGCAAGCGTTTGCCCGTGGGAACCATCGACGGAAAGATGACGCATCGGGAATCGGCCTTCGACCTGTTTGTCGAGACGGACTCCGCGCTACCGACGGACGGCGCGCTTCGCATGGCGATGCCCGATCGGGTCACGATCGGCAGTCATCCATCAAACCAGTTCGTGCTGTCCGATCCGGCGATCGCACCGTTTCATGGCACGCTTGAGTACTTGGGGGCCCGTCCGTTCGCGACCGCCAGCAAATTCCCTGGCGGAGGCGGCGCGAGAGACGGCGGGCCCACTTCCACAGGGGCCCGCCCGCCGGCGTCGTCCAGCAATTTCGCTGGCAGGGACGGGGAACCCAGCCTGCGCTTCACCGATACCGGAAACGGTCGCCTCCCTACAGAAGCGCCAGCGGCGCCTCGCGTTGTTCCGACCTGGCGCTTCCACGGCCTTCCGGCGACCCACGAGGGGGCGGCGGTTGGGGCGCTCGTCGGAGGCGTCCGCGTGATGGACGCGGAAGTGCATGAACTTACTCCTATTGTACTCGGGGCTACTCGCGTCGCGATCGTCGCGCGCGAGCGGTTCGCCATTGTGAGCGCCTTTGAACGGGGGCGACGTGTCGGCGGGCGGGTGGTTGGTGGGGCGGTCGCCGCCGAGCGCCTGGCGGTCGCAGTGGCTCGTGCTGCGCGGCAGCGGGCTCCGGTCGTCCTCCACGGACCGTCGCGGGCGCGCGCAGCGGTCGCCCTCGAATTTGCAAAAGATTCCGCGAAGGCGGGCCTCTTCACTGTCGCGGCGAGTCCCGACGTTGAAGCGCACATCGAACGCGCCTTCACCGAGGCATCGGCCAGCGAAGGGGTCGTCTTTGTCGATGACGTCGACCAGCTCACGCCGATCGCGCAAGCGTCGTTTCTTAGGCTCCTTCGGCGCTTTGAAGGGACGCGAGTCGTTGTCGGAACCGCGCAGCCCCTCGGCGCCCTCGTCGTAGAGGGGCGGTTTCGCCGCGACCTTCGCGACCGGCTAGCGGTCATTGTGCTCGAACTCCCTTCGCGGGCCGCGGAGCCGCCACAGCCCTTCGCGCAGGCGAAGGCGGCTGTCGTGGACGGTTTTGAACGGAACTACGCCACGTCGGTCCTCGCGTGGTCGGACGGGCATGTGGCACGTGCCGCCAAGAAATCGGGATTGAACCGGGCAAGTCTGTATCGCTTGCTCGAGCGCCTCGACCGCGCCCGGTAGTTCCTATTCCGCTTCACCATTGGCGGCGCGCGTGCGAACGTTCGACGGCGTCGACCTGCCTCGATCTTCGCGGAAATTACCGAAGTGCGCGCCCCCGCTGCTTCTTGGAGTCCCCCATGCGTCTATCGCGCTCTGCCCCGTTCTACCTCGCAAGCGCTGCCGCGCTCCCCCTCTTCTTCTTCGTTGCCTGTTCGACGGCAACG
>JAAFHJ010000393.1 GCA_013298325.1 Myxococcales bacterium
TGCGGGCCTGCCGTCTCGCAGCGCCGTCGGGACCCAATTCGCGGGCGGTCCCGTCACCGGTGGGCGAGAAACCAGCCGAGGGCAGCGAGGACGACCAGAACCGCCGCGATCAAAGGCACCGGTATCGTTGACTTTTGTCTCGCGGTGCCAGAGCTAGTCGCGGCAGCGGGCGCGGCCGATTTCGCCGATTCTTCGAGCGCCGGAGCCGGGGCATCGTCGACGGTTCCGTCCAGTTCGCCGGCGGAGCGCACAGAAGTCGCCGGCGGGACCGATGCAGGATACACCGGTGCCTCCCGGGGTTTTGCTGCGAGGATCCGGTGCTCCGAGGGGGCCGGCGCGCTGGGGGCCGTCCCCGCAAGCTCCTCGAGGAGCGTCGCGAGCGTCCTCTCCGCCTTGCCCCTTTCCTCGGCAAAAAACGTCGCCATCGTCCCGCGGAGGGGAGCGAGATCGCCGCGAGTCGGCCGGCGATTTAGCCAGCTTTCCAAGTCGGTGCGGAGTGCATGGATCGTCTGCGGACGGGCGTCTGGGTCGGCCTGGATCGCGGCGCGGACGATCTTCACGAGGGCGGGGTCGTGGTCGGCGTGGAACGGGTCTGGGATGCGATTCTCTCGAAGTGCTTCGAGAATTGCCTCGTCGGAGCCGTCCTTCCAGAAGCGATCGCCGGTGATCGCCTCGGCAAGGAGCAGCCCCGCAGCGAAGATGTCGCCGCGCGGATCGCTCCGCTCGCGACGGGCCTGCTCGGGGGCCATGTAGCGAACGCGGCCGGCCAACGCGATCGGCCCGCCGTGGGCCTCCGCGGTCGCCGAAGCGCGCGCAACGCCGAAGTCGAGGAGCTTCGTCTCGCCCGTGTAGGGGACGAAAATGTTCTGCGCGGCTACGTCGCGATGAACAACCCCAAGCGGCGCCCCGTCCGCATCGCGCAGGGTATGTGCATAGTGCAACCCAGCGACGGTGTCGGCGAGAATGCGGACCTCGGCATCGAGGGGGAGGGAGCCGTGTTTGCGGAGCTTGCTCCGGAGGCGGTGGAGCGTCTGCCCGCGGAGGTACTCCATCGCGAAATAGCCGGATCCACTAACGAATCCGGCTTCGAAGGTACGAACGATGTGCCGGTGCTCGAGGCGCATCGCGAGCCTCGCCTCCGCAAGAAACATGTCCCGGAAGGCCTCGGCCTCCGGCCCGGCGGCGACATCGGCGCGAAGCGTCTTCACGACGACAAGAGCGTCCGACGTGAGGCGATCCCAGGGTGCGGCGACCCAAACGACCCCCATCGCCCCCTCGGCGAGCTTGATCAGCACATGAAAATTGCCGAACGGCTTCGCACGCGTGCGGGACGCGTCGAGCGAGTTCGGGAAGAGCGTGTGCGACGGTTCGCGCGTCACGGAAGTCCGACTACCAGAGTCTTTCCGACGGCGGTGAGATCGTTTGCACGCGGGATGGAGCCTGCCGCGGGACCAGGGCTAGCGACCGTCAACGCTTCTTATCGAGCACTGGTGCGCTGCGCTTCACTGCCGATTCCGCGGCGCGGCGAATCGCAACACGCAGCAAATCCGCATCTTTTCCAGTGCCGCCACGCACCGATGCGGTCGCATGGACGACGGCGACAAGCTTCTGCGAGGACTTCTCTTTCACGAGAAGGGCAACTTGAGCGGTCCCCTCGCCGCCTTTGACCCCCGCCTTTTCGACGTTTGCCGAAACCTCAAGTCCCGCCTTTGGTGCCGGCAGTGCGGCCAAGCCGGCGGCGATCCCCGCCTTCGCCTCATCGGTGCAGGATGCACGCGACGTCGCTTCCGTGCTGGTCTCCTTGGCTGGGTCCTTCGCGACGACCCCCGGACACTTCACCGCGCCGACCGCGACAGGCGCCGCCGGCGCCGTTGGGTCGGCAGCAGCGACCGCTGGAAGAAAGAAGAGCGATCCTGGGAGGATAGCGACGAAGAGTGCGGCGAACGGCAGCGAAGGTTTCGGCACGCTGCAAGCGCTATCGGGAGGGGCGAAGCACGGCCAAATTCGGAGCACCGATCGGGAGGGTGGTGTACGACATTCGCCCATGAGCGGAACCCTCCTCGACGCACTGAAGACGATGACGACGATTGTGGCCGACACTGGAGATATCCAGTCGATCGAGCAGTTCGTCCCGCGTGACGCGACAACCAACCCGTCGCTGATCACCGCCGCGGCGGCCATGCCCGCTTACGCAGATGTCGTCGACGAAGCGCTCCGTTTCGCAAAGAACGCCGCCGGACCGGAGGCTGCGCCGGCCACCATCGTGGGGATCGCCACCGACCGCCTCGCGGTCGAATTCGGCCTCCGAATCCTGAAGATCGTGCCGGGGCGCGTGTCGACGGAGGTCGATGCACGGCTCTCCTACGATACCGATGCAACCTACACGAAAGCGAAGGAGATCATCGCCGCCTACGAAGCAGCGGGGGTCGCCAAGGAGCGCGTCCTCGTGAAGATCGCGTCGACCTGGGAGGGGATCGTCGCCGCAGAAAAGCTGGAGCGCGAGGGGATCCACTGCAATCTCACGCTCCTCTTCGGGTTCCACCAGGCAGTCGCCTGCGCGGAGGCGAAGGTCACGCTGATCAGCCCCTTCGTCGGCCGCATTCTCGACTGGCACAAGAAGACCCACGGTCGCGATTTCGTCGGCGCGGAGGACCCGGGCGTCATCTCCGTCACCCGAATCTACAATTATTACAAAGCTTACGGCCACAAGACGGAAGTCATGGGGGCGAGCTTCCGGAACACCGGCGAGATCGTTGAGCTCGCCGGTTGCGACCTCCTCACCATCGCGCCGAAGCTCCTCAGCGAACTCCAAGCGGCGACCGGACCGCTCCCGCGGAAGCTCGACCCGGCCACCGCCGCTGCCAAGGCAGAAGCCAAAATCACCATGGATGAGGCGACGTTCCGCGCGATGCACGCCGCCGACGCGATGGCGAACGAGAAGCTCGCGGAAGGGATCGACGGCTTCTCCAAGGCGCTCGTCGAACTCGAAGGAAAACTCACCGCGCGGCTCGCGGTCCTCGGATGAATCGGCCGTTCCGCCTCACCGGCGTCGGTTTCTTCCTGCTCGCGGGGGCCTGCGGTTCGCGGAGCGCCCTCCTCGACGACCTCCCCCCGGAACCGGACTTTCCCGTCTACGACGGCTCCGTCGACGCCGGCCGCGACACCAGCCCTGACGTCGTCGATGCCGCACCGGACGGCGGAGAAGACGTCGGCGTCCCGCGCATCGACGCCGGTCCCGATGCGAACCCCGACGACTTCGCACCGGTCGTGTTCGGACAGACGGCTAGCACCCTCTACAAGCTGGATCTCGACACCCAACGAATCGGGGTTGTCGCCGATTTCAATGGCTGCAATGGGTCGGTCCTCGATATCGCCATCGATGAAACGTCCCAGATGTATGGGGTCTCCCAGAGCGGAGTCATTAGTGGAATTACGCGTCTTTTCCGCATCGACAAGCGAACGGGCACCTGTACCCTTGTCGGCCCGCGCGGAGATTACCCCAATTCACTGGCCTTCGCCCCAAAGGGAATTCTCGCGACCGATCGAGAAGTGATGGTCGGCTTCAACGGAGCCAACTACATCGCGATCGACACCGACACCGGCACCGTTACGACGGTACGCGGCGCGGCGCTCCCAGGCGCGCTCGAGTCGTCGGGGGACCTCGTCGTTCTTACCGACGGCCGCGGCTTCGTGACCGTCCGAGGGACCAGCCAGGAGGTTGCGTGCACCCAGCACGACTGCCTGGTCGAGTTCGACGGGCGCACCGGCGCCTTCGTCAAGAACTGGGGAGACGTCGGCTATCCGGAGGTTTACGGCCTCACCTACTGGGGCAACGTCCTCTACGGATTCTCGGGGGTCGGCGCCGTGTTCCGCCTCAACTTCGGCGCGACCGCCGTCGTTTCCCAGCGGCTCCCTTTCCCCGAGCAGCCAACGTTCTACGGAGCAGGCAGCATTTCGATCGCGCCGACGGGGCCGTAGCCAGCGGTTACGTCATCGAGCCACGCAACAAGGGCCTTCCGCTCGGCGGGGGTGTCGCTCCGGCGGGTCTTGGCGAGCCGATGGGTCGCGCGGGCGCTCCGGTCAAGCCAGAATTTTCCTGAAGTTCCGGCAACTTCCGAATCTGCGGTCGCCAATAACCAAACGATCGTGTCGGCCCCCTGGGCCGGCGTGCGCAGCAGAGGCCCGACGACCGCTCGGAAGACCGGGAGGGCGCTGGCGACGCCCGGCGTCTCGACCCACCCGGGATGCATGGCATGAACGGAAATACCTGCATCATGCAGGTGAATCGCCAGCTCCTCGCTGAGCACTACCTGAGCCCGTTTGACGCGCGCATAGGCGACGACCCCCTGGTAGTCACTTGCGCGAACATCTCGAATTTTCGAAACATTGAGCGGCTCTGTGTACATTCCCCCTGACGAGACCCACACGATGCGTCCGCCGACGAGGGCGGAGGCAAGGATCTTCGTGAGCAGATAGGGGCCCACGAGCTGGCCGGCGGCCGTCCCCTCAAGATGCGGCCCGTGTTGAATCGGCACCTGTTGAAAGCGGTCGGTGAGAGCCCCTGCATTATGCACCAATCCGAAAATCGTCGGATGCTTCGTGCGCACACGGATCGCGAGATCGGCCACCGCCTGGAGGTCCGTCAGGTCGGCCAACTCTAGGGAAAGACGAGTATTTCCCGTCGCCGCGCGGATCGCCTGCAGCGCTTCCTCCCCACGGGCCTTGTCCCTGCCGACGAGTACGACGGTCGCCCCGCGCCGCGCGAGCCCTTCCGCAGCAGCCCGCCCGATCCCCGACGTCGCGCCGGTGACGACAACGACCTTCCCGGTCATCGGTGCATCTTGCACGGAAAAACGGCGCTCGGTGCGGTGGCGCAGGCGGTAACCGACGGTCGTGAAACTGCCGACGACGCTCGCCTCAAGAACGCGATCGAGGAGGCTCATGACCGGCCCTGTTCGAGGGCATCCCCAGCGACCGCAGAGCCGCCAAGAAAGCGGCGAAGTCCGAAGGCGGCGCGGTCGCCAAGTCTTCGAAAATACACATTCAAGAGACGGTCACCGAGCGCCCAAGGGAAGCGGGTCGTGAGCGTCGCGTCGTAGGTCAC
>JAAFHJ010000395.1 GCA_013298325.1 Myxococcales bacterium
CCAAGGCGGCGAACCGGGGAGTTGCTCCTTCCTCTCGTCCTATCGCCTCTCGGGCCACGAGGGGGCGGTAAAGAACGCCGCTTCGTACCGCCAGACGATCGCCGTTGGCTGTCGAAAAGGGGCCGCCGAAGCGTGCTTTGAAGATGGCAAAAACGCACTAAACGGCATCGGCGGTGCTGCCGACCTCGACGACGCGTACATCGCCTTTACGCGTGCCTGCACGGGCGGCGATAGCACGTCTTGTGTTCTCGCAGCGGCGCTTATGGACAGCGATTGCGCGACGAAAGCCCCTGTCCTCGACGATGATGACGACTTCTTCGACTCTCGCGATCTCGCCAAGATTTGCCAAACGTCCGGCCGCTCGATCGACGCCGCGAAGGCGAAGGCCTACTACGGCGTCGCGTGCAAAAAAGGGGTCAAGGCGGCCTGCGCCTTCTAGGAAAAGATCCCATCTCGCGCGTTTGAACGCCGTCGCCCTCTTCGAGCGACGGCGTTTCGCGTTTGTTCGCTAGGCAACAAACGTCAAGTCGGTCGCTCCCGGCACGAGGCCTTTTTCGGCGAGCCAATCGGCATTGAAAAGGCGCGACGCGTAGCGCTGAGCGCCGTCGCAGAGGATCGTCGCGACCGTTGCGCCGGGGCCGAGCTTCCGCGCAAGCTTCACCGCGCCGACACAGTTGAGCGCCGCCGAACCGCCGACAAAAAGTCCGTCGTTCTTCAGGAGCCAGTGGGCCATCTCCACCGCTTCGCGGTCGGTGCCCGCAAAGGCTCCGTGAAGCTTCGCACGCCCGAAGTTTCGAGTAATCCTACGAATTCCGATCCCCTCCAGCACGCTCCCGCCGGTCGCGTCGAGGGAGCCATGGTTGACGTAGTTTTCCAGCGAGCTCCCCTCGCAGTCGATCAGCCACGATTGAACGGCGGGCGCCGCGTCTGCGAGGTAGGCGGAGACACCCCCCAGCGTCCCTCCGGTACCGGCGCTGCAGATGAACCCATCCAGCTTCGGAGCGTCGGCCAGGATTTCGGGGCCGGTCGTCGAGAAATGGGCGTCGGCATTTGCCGGATTCTCGAATTGATCGGCCCAGAAGGCACGGCGCTCTTCGGCGAGTCGCTTGGCGACGTGGTAGTAATTTTCTGGGTTTGCAAATGGGACGGCGTCGACCAGGTGGAGTTCGGCGCCGAGGGCGCGGAGCAGGTCGAGCTTCTCTGCGCTCTGCGTGCGCGGGATCACGATATGGCAGCGGTAGCCGCGGGCACGCGCCATCAGCGCGAGGCCGATCCCCGTGTTCCCGGCGGTCCCCTCGACGATCTCCGCTACGCCACTTGTGCCGCCGAGAAGACCGGCCGCCTCGCCCGCTTCCACGATGTGTAAGGCGGCACGATCTTTGACACTTCCGCCGGGGTTCAGCAGCTCGGCCTTCCCGAGGATCGTCGCGCCGGTCGCCGCGGAAAGGCTCTCGATACGGATGAGCGGCGTCGCTCCGATCGCCCCTGGCAAGCCGTTGCGGAGCGGGCGGGGGACCGGGGCGAGGCGGGAGGACGAAGCCATCATGGGCGGCGAGGGTAGGGGAAACCTTTCGCCGTCGCAAACCCTGCGAATGCTCCGCAAGACGCAAAAAGGGCCGCTGCAGTCAACCCGCACACGGCCCCATTGCCCATCTTGTAGGCGAGTCGTCAGTCGGCGATCTTCCGGTACTTGATGCGCGTAGGCTGGTCGGCATCTGCCCCCTTACGGCGGCGAAGATCGGCCTCGTAGTCCTGGTAGTTCCCCTGGAACCAAACCACCTTGCTGTCCCCTTCAAAAGCGAGGATGTGCGTCGCGATGCGGTCGAGGAACCAGCGATCGTGGCTGACGACGACGGCGCAGCCGGCGAATTCGAGGAGCGCCTCTTCGAGGGAGCGGAGCGTTTCCACGTCGAGATCGTTCGTCGGTTCGTCCAAAAGGAGAACGTTTCCGCCCTCTTTCAGGAGCTTCGCCAGGTGGACGCGGTTTCGCTCGCCGCCGGAGAGGTCGCCAACTTTCTTCTGTTGATCGGCCCCTTGGAAGTTGAACGCGGAGACGTAGGCGCGGCTCGCCATCTCGCGGGTTCCCACTTTGAGCGTCGGCTCGCCGCCGGAAATCTCTTCCCAGACGCTCTTCTTCGCGTCGAGGGCGTCACGGCTCTGGTCGACGTAGGCAAGCTTGACCGTTTCGCCGAGCTTCAGCGTGCCTGAGTCGGGGGTCTCGTCGCCGACAAGCATCCGGAAGAGCGTCGATTTTCCGGCGCCGTTCGGGCCGATCACGCCGACGATCCCGCCGCGCGGCAGGCTGAAATCGAGGCCGTCGACGAGGAGCTTCTCTCCGAAGGCCTTGCGGAGACCGCTCGCCTCAAGGACGAGGTCGCCGAGGCGGGGGCCGGCCGGAATGTGGATTTCGGTCTCCTTCGCCTTCGCCTTGTCTTTGTCCTCGGAGAGCATCGTCTCGTAGGAGGCGAGGCGCGCTTTGCTCTTTGCCTGGCGTGCTTTCGGCGATTGACGGACCCAATCAAGTTCGCGCTCGAGGAACTTCTTCCGCGCGGTTTCCTGCTTGGTTTCCTTCTCGAGGCGCTTCTGCTTGTAGTCGAGCCAGCCCGAGTAATTCCCTTCAAAGGGATACCCCTCGCCCCGATCCAGTTCGAGGATCCAATTGGCGACGTTGTCGAGGAAGTACCGGTCGTGGGTCACGGCCACGACGGTCCCCGGATACTCGTGGAGGAACCGCTCAAGCCAGGCGACGCTTTCGGCATCGAGATGGTTCGTCGGTTCGTCCAGGAGGAGCATGTCCGGTTTTTCGAGGAGGAGCCGGCAGAGCGCAACACGCCGTTTTTCCCCGCCGGAGAGGTTGTCGACGAGGGCGTCAGGCGGCGGAAGCCGAAGGGCGTCCATCGCGCGCTCAACGACGCGATCGAGCTCCCAGGCGTTTGCAGCGTCGATCTTGTCTTGGAGGTTCCCCTGCTCCTCAAGAAGGGCGTCAAAGTCCCCCTCGCCGGTCCCCATCTGCTCGCCGATTTGCTCAAAACGGGCGAGGAGTGCACGCGTTTCCGCGACTGCAAGATCGACTTCTTGTTGGACGGTACTCCCCGGCGTCAATCGCGGTTCTTGCGGCAAATAGCCGATGCGAACGCCATCGGCCGCGCGCGCTTCACCGGTGTATTCTTTGTCGACCCCCGCCATAATGCGGAGCAGGGAAGACTTGCCCGATCCATTCACGCCCAGGACGCCGATCTTCGCGCCGGGGAGGAAAGAGAGCCACATCCCCTTAAGGACTTCCTTGTTCGGGGGGTGGACGCGACGGACGTCCTGCATCGTGAAGACGAATTGATGGGCCATGGGCGCCTCTTTCGCCCAATCCCACCGGGATTTCAACGCCCCCGCGTCAACTTCCCGAGCGGGCCGCCAGGAACGCGCAGAACGGCATCGAATGCTGCGCCGCAGCATCATTTCTGCGGTATCCTCGGCCACTTCAGGCTGTCCATTCAGGCGGCAAATCGGTGTAGGAACCTGCGGTGATGACCTCCACGTCCCGGCTTGCCGAAGCTCCCCTCCGCCCCTCCTTGGACGCTGGTCCGGTGGCGTTGCCTGGCAGCGGGCCGTCGCCGACGGAGCGGGCGATCGCGAATCTTCCTCGCCACTTGCGGCGCTACGTCGTCGCTCAGGACTACGACGCGTATACGCCACGCGAGCACGCCGTCTGGCGCCACATCCTCCGCCGACTCGCGGCGCACCTCAGCGACAAGGCCCACGCGAGCTACCTCGCGGGGCTCGCCGCGACCGGAATTGGGCTCGACGTGATCCCGAGCCTCGACGCCATGAACGAGAAGCTCGCAACGATCGGCTGGAGCTGCGTCGGCGTCCGCGGCTTCATCCCGCCGGCCGTCTTCACCGAGCTCCAGGCGCGCGGCGTCCTCGCCATCGCCGCCGACATTCGCAGTCACGAGCACATCGCCTACACGCCAGCCCCTGATATCGTTCACGAAAGCGCCGGGCACGCGCCGATCCTGGCCGACACCCGCTACGCGAACTACCTCCGCCGCTGCGGCGAAATCGGGTTCCGCGCGATCGCGAGCGTGGAAGACGAAGCGGTCTTTCGCGCGATTCGGACGCTCTCCGTCGTCAAGGAAGACCCGTCGGCGAGCCCCGGTCGCCGCATCGGCCTCGCGCCGCTATGTAAGCGAAAATACAAAGGCTTCGCGCCTCTATTGGTGGACAGCCGAATACGGGCTCGTCGGCTCGCTGGCCTCCCCGAAGCTCTACGGGGCGGGTCTCCTTTCGAGCCTTGGCGAGGCCTCCCATTGCCTCACTGATGCCGTCGAAAAGCTCCCTCTCGACGTCTCCTGCGTCGACCGCGACTACGACATCACGCGGATGCAGCCCCAGCTTTTTGTCGCCCGTGACTTCGCCCATCTCGATGAAGTCCTTGCCGAATTTGAGGGCACGCTCGCGTTCCGTCGCGGCGGTGACTTTGGCCTTCGGGAGGCGCTTCGGGCGCGCGCCACGACGCACCTGGTCACCGTCGATGCCGACGGAAATCGCCGCGAAATTACCGGTCGCGTCGCCGAGGTTGACTTCCCGCCGGAGCCGACGTCCGACGTCCTCTCCGCGCGCTTCGTGCGCCTGGAGGGGCCGATCCTTGTCTCCGAGGACTACCGGGCCGTCGGAGGCCCGCGGGTGACGGAAGCTCTTATTTTCTTTGGTGAAGCCCGACTGCCGTCGCGGGGCGCGTTTGATGTCTCCCTGGGCAACGGCCTCCGCGTGGCTGGCTACCTGGCCGGGCAGAATGAGGTTGTGGACGTCCGGGTCTGGTTCCAGGCAGAGCCGGTGGTCGTCCCCTCGGTAGCGCTCGTCTTTTTTGCCGTTTCTGTCCCGAGCGTCGCCGGCGGGCCGAGCGATCCGGGCGCCTGGGACGACGCATTTGGTGCCCTCGATGCGTTCGCGTCGGGCGACGCCGAAGAACGCGCGCGAGCCAGCAAGGCGGCGAGCTTGTCGACCGACCTCGCGAGCGCGTACGCGGCCGTTCGAAGCGCGCGCGCCGCCGGAACTACAGATGTGGAGGG
>JAAFHJ010000394.1:0-2532 GCA_013298325.1 Myxococcales bacterium
CTCGATGGGAATGGCGTTCGGCATCCCGGAAAAATGGCGTATCTGCCGGCGCAAAATGGCAGTCTTGGGCATTTGATTGTTTCGGTGGATCACCGGGACCTTCCCCACCCCGTCCTTCTCGATCCTGGTGTGACCGTCTGGCGTTTCCGCCAGGTGGAGGCTCCGTCGGAGCGTTGGGGTCATGCTTCTGCCTTTGATGAAAGGCGCCGTCGCGTGGTGACTGTTGGCGGAGGCAGCTCCCAAAGTAGCTACTATACCAGCACCGTCGAATGGGATGGATCTACGCTTGAGAGCTTCGCGAACCGTTCGACCGTCAACGACGGCGGAACGCTCGGTCGTGGTGGCTTTGGAATGGCATACGACCGTAAACGCGGGCGATCCATCGTCTTTGGGGGGCTCCGTGACGGTGCCCACTTCGACGATCTTTGGCAATACGATGGCAACGCGTGGTCGCTCATTGTCCCGACAAGCGGTGTACGGCCCTCGAAACGCTCGCTCGGGACGCTTGCGTACGACGACTCGGATGGCAGCTATTTGGCGTACGGCGGCGCCGATCTCTCGAAGATTGATCAGAGCAACCCGCTCTCTATCCTTGATGCACTCAAAGTCGATACGTGGCGCTTCGCAGACGGGGTCTGGACGCAGAAAGCCACCACTTCGACCATTGGCGCATTTGGCGTGAGTTCCGCCTACGACGAGGTTCGGAAGAAGGTGATCGCCTTCGGCGGCGCGAAAATTGAGGGTATCGCCTTCAATACGACGAATGACCTCGCCGAATGGACGGGAACCACTTGGAAAATCGTCCCAACGATCGGAACGAAGCCGGCCAAGCGTGCCTTTTCGAGCTTCGTTTGGGACACCACGAACAAGCGGTTCCTCGTTGCTGGCGGCGCGGACAACATCGCTAGCGTTTTCGGCGACGTCGGATCTAGCGGAACTTCAACATTTTTTTCCGATCTCTACTCCCTTTCTGACCCCGAAAACGACGGCACCTACGCGTGGTCAAGACTCCCCGACCTTGACGGTCCGATCGCCGCGGCGGGGGCCGCCTACGATAGCGCCCGGAAGCAACTCGTTCTGTACGGCGGGCTCCTCGCTCCTCAGGCCTACTCGTCGGCCCTCCGACTTTTCGATGGTACGAGCTGGTCTCGGGTAACCGGTGCCGCTCCCCCCGCGCGCGGCGACGCCGCAATGGCCTGGGACCCCGGCAGCAAAGGGCTGATTTTGTTCGGAGGGGACAGCGGCGCATCGACCCTCGCAGACACATGGCGTTGGGACGGGCGCTCGTGGGCGACCGTTCCTGGCGCCGGGGGACCGGCCCGAAAGGAGGCCGCGGTAGCGACCACGAAGGATTCCGTCGTTGTTTTCGGCGGCCGTACTGGCGGAACTTTCGCCGATAATGAAACATGGATCTTTCGGAACAATAAATGGACAAAGTCGCTGGCTGGATCGCCCCCTCCGGGAGCCAATCTAGCTGCAATGGCCTACGATCCAACACGCGACGTCGTCGTTCGGTTTGGCGGAAATGACATCAACGGTGAGCCCACCGATCAAACCTGGGAGTTCACGGAGGCGGCCGGTTGGAAGAAGATCGCGACGGTCGCCGCACCCCCCACGGAAGTTGGCGGGGCAGTCTTTTACGAGCCAACCATCGGGATTGTCACCGTCGGCGGCGTGAACAAAGTGGGACTGACCACATCGACAACTTGGCTCTATGAGCCGGGGGCCGCTGGTGGCCCCCGTTGGACGCAGATTCCGACGGGCGGTCTCCCTTCGCGGCGACAGTCGGTCGCCCTTGCCTACGACGAAGCCCGAAAGACAACCGTGATGGTTGCCGGGCGTGGTGACACGGTAACTGACGATTTTTACACCTTTGATGGAAAGAGCTGGTCGAACCTTGCGGGGGCCGTCACTCCGCGCCCGTCGGCGCGAGACGCCCATGGCCTTGCCTACGACCCTATCCACCAGCAGACGATTCTCTTTGGAGGGCGCCCCAGCAACAACTCGGCACCCTACAATGAAACGTGGATCCTCCAGGCCTCTGGCTACGGATGTACGAGTGATTCGGAGTGCGGAGAGCAGTTCTGTACCGACGGCGTCTGCTGCGGTTCTCGCGAGTGTGGGGCCTGCGGAACGTGCGCAGGTCCGGGGTCGCTCTCCGGCTCGTGCTCGGCGGTCGCCGCAAACCTGACCGACGGGAAAACCTGTGTCGGTGACAAGGCTTGTGACGGCTCAGGTTCCTGCAAATCGGGCCTTGGTGGTGTTTGCAAGATCGACGCGGAGTGCTCCAGCGGGATCTGCGTGGACGGGCTCTGTTGCGACAGTCGCTGCCAGGATGGCTGCCGCACGTGCGACGCTAAGAAGATGGCGAAGCAGGGGAAGAGTGGCGTTTGCTCGGACGCCAAGAATTGGGTTTGTAAGAAGACCTGCTCGAACGCCCAGGATTGCATCGCCCCGGATCTCTGCAACGCGTCTGGCCAGTGCGTACCGCCGGTGAGCGTCCCCAGCGAGGACGGGTGCGTCGTTGCCCCC
>JAAFHJ010000394.1:2542-5070 GCA_013298325.1 Myxococcales bacterium
GTCGCCGTCGTCGTCGGGGGTCCGCAATTCCCCCAACGTGATTTTCGGCATCGTGCATACTCGGTCGCCATGGCCGCCAAGAAAGCTGCGACGAAAGCTGCGACGAAAGCGAAAGCGCCCCCTGCCGAGGAAGTAGTCGCCAGCGACTCCGCCGACGCCGAGGTACGCCCTGCGAAGCGCGTAAAGATCGGTGCCGCGAAGACGCCGGCCCGCGAAAAGACCGCCTGCGCACTCACCATCGCCGGCCTCGACCCGGGGGGCGGTGCCGGGATCGCCGCCGACCTCCGCGCCTTCCACCGCGCCGGTGTGTTCGGCTGTGCGGCGCTCGCCGTCACAACGGTTCAATCGACCAATGGGATTATTTCCGTGCGGGCACTCCCTTCAAAGGAAGTCATCGCCCAGATCGACGAAGTCGT
Source organism: Myxococcales bacterium (assembly GCA_013298325.1). GTDB lineage: Bacteria > Myxococcota_A > Polyangia > Polyangiales > Polyangiaceae > JAAFHJ01. The sequence continues at coordinate 2,959 of JAAFHJ010000394.1, forward strand.
CGGTGCCCAGAACATTTGCGCCGTAAAAACCGGCGCACTCGGGTCGGCAGCCAACGTCAAGGCCGTAGCCGCATTCCTTCACGCGCAAGATCTTCCTTGGGTCGTCGACCCGGTGATGGTCGCGAGCCGTGGCGACGCGGCACTCCTTGATAAGAGTGCGCTTTCGGCGATGCGTGATGCACTCATTCCGGGCGCGGCGCTGGTCACAGCGAACGTACCCGAGGCCGAGGCGCTCACCGGAATCACCATCAAAGGGCTTGAGGATGCCCTCGAGGCAGCCGGAATGATCGTCGCACTTGGCGCGCGCGCTGCGATGGTCAAGGGCGGCCACATGACGACCAAAGAGTGTGTTGACCTCATCGTAACGGACGACGGATCGGTGATTGAACTCGCCACCCCCCGCCTCCCGATCTCGAAGCTTCTCCACGGAGGAGGCTGCACGCTTTCTGCGCTCATCACGGCCCGTCTCGCCCGCGGCGATTCGCTCAAGACTGCGATCACCTGGTCGAAGCGGACTCTCCTCCCGGCCCTCGAAGACCTGGTCGACGTCGGCGGGAAATTGCGCGTCATCGTCCTGTAAATCGTGCGTTTTGCGCTTCCCCTGAAGCGCACTCCATCCTGCAGAATCCTCGACCATGAGCCGACGCACAGCACTTTTCCCCGTTCCGTGGGCGCTCGTTGGAGTGCTTGCCGCTTGCGGGGGGACCGCCTCCGAAGAGACCGCCACCGGCGTCGAATGTACCGACGAGTCTCAGTGCGCGTCGGTCGATGAGTTGACGAAGGCGGTTCCGCCATTCCCGCTTTTGTCCCCCAAAGCGGCCAAGTATCCCATCGTCCTTCACCACGGCTTCAATGCCTCGAGCTCCAACAGCTGGAGCTACTACCAGGTGAAAGAAGCTCTCGAAAAAGATGGGAATTTCGTCGTCGTTTCCGAGGTCGAGCCTTTCCAAGGGGTCCCCGCGCGGGCCGCGTCGCTTGCAAAGATTATCGAGCAAGCACGCGTAGCCTTCTGCGCGAAAAAGGCGCCGACGGACGCCACGTGCGCACAAACTACCAAAGTTAATCTGGTTGCCCATTCGATGGGGGGCCTCGACGCGCGCTACCTCGTTTCGGCGCTTGGCTATGGCGACCGCGTCGCCTCGGTCACGACGATTTCGTCCCCCCACCGGGGCTCTGCCGTCGCCGACGCGGTCCTTGGGCTCGTAAAATACGATGCCGTCAATAAGGTCTTCTCCGAGCTCGCCGGCTTCTACGGGAAGACCTTTACTGCAGATGATCTGGCGAAGAACAGCGACATTCGTGCCGCGTTTGTGTCGCTCTCCGAGGAGAATGCGGCCAAATTCAATGCGACGGTGCTGAACGATGCGCGCGTCTACTACCAGTCCTGGGCGGGGGTGAGTCGCGCCGTCGGCGGGCCACGAACGTCCGCCGGTCAAGCGGAAGTCAAGGCTGCATGTGGCGGAACTTATTACGGAGAGGTCGGGCGAGCCGACTTCATGGCGGCCAGTCTCGTTATCGGCTCGACGGTGGTCGGGCATTTCTCCTCGACCCCGCAAGACGGGATGGTGACCGTTGAAAATGCCAAGTGGGGCAATTTCCGCGGCTGTTTCCCGAGCGATCACCTCGACGAAGTCGGCCAAGTGAAAAAGACCGGCCCTGATCCGTACACGCTCTGGGATCATCGTGTGTTTTACCGGAATCTCGCGACTGATCTCGCCGCGCGCGGCTTTTGACGGGAAGCGGGATTTCGTGCGCATCGGCGAGCTTTCGGCTCGAGTAGGCATCACCGTCGACGCCATCCGCTTTTACGAGCGAACCTACGTGATCCCGAAGCCGAGTCGGAATCGCTCCGGCTATCGGGTCTACGATGAGCAGGCGTTTCGCACGCTCGTCGTCGTCCGTTGGGCCCAAGAAATCGGCCTGCCGCTCGACGAAATTTCGGCGTTCTTTCAAGGACCTAACGAGCCGGCAGCCCGCCTGGAGCGACTCACCGCGGCGGTTGCGGCGCGGCGAATCGCCATCGCCCGCGAGAAGGAACGGCTCACCGCCCTCGAGGGGGAGCTCGACGCGCTCGCCGCCGTCCCTTTCGAAGGGGGGTGCCTGTTCCCTGCA
>JAAFHJ010000396.1 GCA_013298325.1 Myxococcales bacterium
TGGACGTCTTTCGGGCAGAGGACGACGACCGGCATCTCCTCATCAATGAGGGCGATCGGGCCGTGCTTCATCTCGCCGGCGGCGTAGCCTTCCGCGTGGATGTAGCTGATTTCCTTGAGCTTGAGCGCGCCTTCGAGGGCGATCGGGAAGTTCGGTCCGCGGCCGAGGAAGAGCATGTCGCGGGCGCGGAGGTGCTTCTTGGCGACCGCCTTGAGGGCCGCTTCCTCATCGAGGGCCGTGCGCATGAGGCCGGGCGCGTGCCAAAGGGCTTCGAGGATGCGGCGACCGCCGTCGGCGGAGAGGGTGCCCCGCTGGCGGCCGAGGTAGACGGCGACGAGCAGGAGGGCGGTGAGCTGGGTCGTGAAGCACTTGGTGCTTGCGACGCCGATCTCGGGGCCGGCGTGCGTGTAGAGGGCGCCGTCGGCGGCGCGGGGGATGGCGCTGTCGAGGACGTTGGCGACAGCAAGTACGCGTGCCCCTTGTGCTTTTGCCGCTTTGACGGCGGCGAGCGTGTCGAGGGTCTCGCCGCTCTGGCTCACGGCGATGACGAGGTCGTTCGGGAGGAAGACCGGGTCCCGGTAGCGGACTTCGCTGCCGATTTCGACGACGGCCGGCACGCGGGCGATCTGCTCGACCCAGTATCGGGCCGTCATGGCGGCGTGGGCGCTCGTCCCGCAGGCGACGAAATAGACGCGGCCGAGGCTCTGGGCCGTCTCCGGCGTGATCCCGATCTCGCTCGCGAGGACGTCCCCCCGTTCGAGGTCGATGCGTCCGCGAAGGGTGTCTTCCACGGCGCGGGGCTGCTCGTGGATTTCCTTCAACATAAAGTGCTTGTAGCCCCCCTTCTCCGCCTGGGTCGGCGACCAGTCGATGCGCTTGGTGGCGCGGGTGACCGGCGTGCCGTCGAAGGTGGTGAGCGTGAAGCCCCCCTTGCGGAGGACCCCCATTTCGCCGTCCTGGAGGAAGAGGACGTCGCGGGTGTGGGCGAGGAGCGCCGGGATGTCGCTGGCGGCGAAGGTCTCGCCGTCGCCGATGCCGACCACGAGGGGGCTGTCCTGCTTGGCGACGACGATTTCGTCGGGGGCGTCTTTCCAGACGACGGCGATCGCAAAGGCGCCACGGAGGTGGGTGAGCGACTGGCGAACCGCTTCTTCCAGCGATTTTGCCCCTTTGCGCAGCTTTTCGTCGACGAGGTGGGCGACGATTTCCGTATCGGTGTCGCTCGCGAAGACGACGCCACGCCCCTGGAGTTCCTTCCGGAGCTCGACGTGGTTTTCGATGATGCCGTTGTGGACGACGGCGACGGAACCGGCCGCGTGGGGGTGCGCGTTCACCTCGCTCGGGCGGCCGTGGGTTGCCCAGCGGGTGTGGCCGATGCCGACGGTGCCGGCGAGCGGGTTCTTCGCGAGGGCGGCGTCGAGGTTGGCGAGCTTGCCGACGGCGCGGATGATTTCGATGCCATTTCCGCCATGTACGGCGAGCCCTGCCGAGTCATAGCCCCGGTATTCGAGGCGCCGAAGCCCTTCGACGAGGAGGGGGGCACAGCTCTTGGTTCCGACGTAGGCAACGATTCCGCACATGGTTCAAGTCCTCCAGAGGGAGCCGCAAGGTAGCAGAACCGAGCGCCCGCGCGTGGTGAACTCCAGGGTGAAACGGCTCGCCGCTCAATACGGGCGTTGGCCGCTCATGTTTCCGCCGGGGCCGTAGTCGCAGATGATCGTGCTCGGGTAACGGAGGTTCGGGCAGTTCACGAGGGCGCAGCCGAGCTTCGTCGTGCTCTTCCAGACGACCTGCGTGTAATGGCCGCAGACGCCCGAGCAGCTGTTCTTCGCGTAATTGTAGTTCTTTTTCTCGGAAATCCAGCTCGAAACGGCGCCCGGGCCGCTGGCGCTGCCGCTGGAGGCGTAGATGTTCTCGCCGACGTAGGTCGGGTAGCCGTTGCTGCGTCCGGCGTTGTGATCGATCAGCGCGCCGTCCGAGCTCTTGCACTGGCTCCCCCAGGCCTTCGCGATGGCGGCGAGGGCGGGGTCCCAGGTGAGCGCCGGGAGGCCGGCGTTCTCGGCGGCACGGGCCGCGTTGTGGGCGTCGGTGATTCCGGCGAGCTCGGAGGGCTCCCCCGCGGAGCCCCCGCCGGTTCCCCCTCCCGTGCCGGTGCTTGCGTCGGTGCCGGTGCTCGCGTCGGTGTCGGTGCCGGGATCGTCTTTGATACCGCCGTCGTCGCCGGAGCCGGGGATCGGGTCTCCGGTGCTTGCGCCGCTATCTTCGCCGAGGAGGGCCGTTTCGCCGCTCCCGCCCGAGCAGGCGAGGAGGAACAGGAGCGGGGCCGCCGCAACCAGAGAAACTCGCTTCGCGTTCATAGAACCTCCTGGAGGGACATGGTCTGTGCGTGACCCACCCAAAACCGCTACGCGCAGTCTCCTTTGGGGCGCAGCTGAGACTCTATCGCGACGCTTTTGTGATGCAACGGTCCGCGCCAGTACTCACCCGTTTGGTGGGAACGTGTGCGTCTCGACCGTCGGTTGTGGCTACCGGTCGTCGCAGGTGAGCGGCGGCAGTTCGGCGGCGAGGGTGCCGTCGCCAATGGCGCGGGCGCGGGCGAAGACGGGGCGGAAGGCGTCGAGGCGGGCCATCACCGAGAGGGCGCGCGTGTTCGGGTCGTTGTCCATCGCCGAGAGCGAGACGACGCCGATCACCTCCCGCGAGCCGCGAATGCGGACGGGGCCGCCCGAGTCGCCGGGGCAGACGGAGGCTTCGACTTCGAAGGTCCCCGGGGTGAGCGCGCGGATGCGCCCCCCTTCCCGCTCGTGACGGTAAATGCCGCCCGGGGAGGCGGCGCAGCGGCCGAAGCCGATCGGGTCGACCGGTTCGCCGAGGGCCGGGGCGGCGTCGAGGCGGACGGCGAGCTGGGCGTGCCCCTTCAATTTGCGATTCAAAACGACAATGGCGAGGTCGCCCGAGGCCCCGGCGGCGCCACACGGGGGGGCGACGATCGCCTTGGCGCCGAGCGTCCCCCAGGCGAGGTAATCGCCGCCAAATTCGACGCGCAGCGTCGACGCGGCGACGACTTGATCCAGGAATTCGCCGCGGGGCCCGCGCTGAACGACGCAGTGGTGGGCGGTAAGCACCAGATCGGGCGCGATGAGGGTGCCGGTGCAGGAGGCGACCTCGGTCACCAGGCGAACGACGGCGTCTTCCGGGCGCGCGAGGGCGAACGGGGGGGCGACGAGCGGTTTGTCTTCGGGGTCGTCGTCGCCGGTGCCGTCATCGAGGGAGGGGGCGTCGGGGAGGAGTGTATGGCCGCCGGCCGCGGGGCGGACTGGGTGGGCGCTGCACCCGGCGACGAGCACCGACATCCCGACCAGCGCCGACGGAAACCCGGATTTCGACCGCGAAAGGGCGAGGCGGACCCCCGACTCCGGCGGCTCGGGGAACTCTCGCTCCTCCGCACGCGGAAACACGGACAAGGAGAGCGGAGCAGCGGCGCGGGCGGGGGTCGTCAAGGAAGGGCGTCCTCATCCAGATGCGAGCCAGGAACCAAAGGAAACTATTGAGGCAAGGTCACGGTGCGCGTGGCGTGCTGGTGGGCGACCCGGGTCTTTTCGGGATCGGCCATCGCATCCTCAACGCCGAGGCGGACGAGCTCCTTCAGGATGGAGACGCGCCGCTCGGCGAGCGCCTCTAGAAACGGGGTGCAGGCAGGATCTTGGGTCGCCTCGCACGATTTTTGAAATGCGGTCTCGGCATCGAGGGCGGCGTGGACCTTCCCCTGCTCCAGGAGCACGCCGGCGAGCAGGTGGAGCGACTCCGGCTGGACTCTGACCGACGGCGGCGCGTGGTCGAGGACGCCAAACGCCATCCCCGGGAGGCGCGCATCGAGGTACCCCTGGGCGAGGGCGCGGACCGCTTTTCCATCGGCCGGCTGCTTGGAGGCGTCGGCTTCGAGGGCGCGGATCTTCCCATCCTGGCCGGCATCGAGGACTGGACGCGCCCGCTGGGTGCCGCTCGCGACCCACACGAGGCCGACGATGGCGAGGAGCCCGAGGGCCGCGTATTTGGAGTCGAAGGTCATGGGTGCGTGGGAGGGTCGGGGCGACGGCATCGGACGACGCGCCGTCTCCGGCTTCGCCGACGGACGCGACTGAGCGCCGCGGGGAAGGTTCCCACAAATCGTCGCCCCCGGCTACTTGCGGGGAGGCGCGAGTCGCCGCGAGAGGGACCGGGTCAAGAAGATCGAGCCGACAGCTAGATTTAGAGAAATAAGATCGAACACTTGTGCTCGTGGAGGAATCGCCAAACGAGCCCATTTGCATGCATAGCACACCAAAAGCCACCCCGATCCCCCTCGCTCCCCCCGCGTGCGCCCTCGATCCCGCCTCTCGTGCCCCAAAATCCCTCTTCATCCCCCGCTCACGCCCCGAATTCCCTGCTCACGACCCGAAAATCCCAAACTCAAGACGCGCGAAAACAGACCCCCTTTCGAGAGCCCGTCCCTCAACGATTCAATTCCGTGTTCGGCGCTGTGCCTGCGCCCTTACGCCGCAGGTAAAGGCACGTACACCTCGCGCGCGTACCCATAGATGAAGTGCATTTTCCCCGTCCCCGCGGGGAAAGTTACCCGGCGCTTTCCAGCTTTCACCGCTTCCAGCGCGATCCGGTGCGCCTTCCGAAAGGCCCGCATCTCCGCGATCAATCGCTTCGCTGCCGCGAGGTCTCCCGCCGTCGTCAATCGCGGGACGCGCCCGCCAAATTTCTCATAGGTCTTCGCGCGGGAATGCGGATTCGTCGCGAGCACGCGCATCCTTCCGGCAAATCTGCCCGAGTGACGGCGCCGCGCCGCCTTGATCTTCTTCGCAAGATGGGTCGCCACCTGCGTCGCCATTTCGGTCACGCTGCCGAATAGTTCCACCGCCTCCTTCGGCGCCCCCATGCGGAACTTCACCGTCGGCGCATTGGTTTTGTCGTCCTGCGCCAGGTACTCACGGGGCCGCTTCACCGCCGTCGATGTCCCAAAGAGATCCTCCACCGCGGAGATCATTCCTGGCCACTCCTCCGGCGACGCTACAA
>JAAFHJ010000397.1 GCA_013298325.1 Myxococcales bacterium
ACCGGCGCAACCGTCGCCGACGGGGCGACCGTCGCGGAGGGGGCAACCGGCGCGGCAGACGCGGTCGCAGAAGGGGTTGCGGCGGCGGCCGGCTCGACGGGGTTCCCTCCGCACGCAGCCAGGGAGACGAGGGCGAGGGGGAGCGTAAAAAGAATTCGGGTCACGGCCTGTCGCTACACGGTTTCCCCAGCGACCACCGCGGAAAACCCCTCGCGGAACCACCCACGCACGAACGCACGAACGCCCGAAGATCGCGAGATCCTCGGGCGTTCGTTCGTCGATCCGCTCGGATCAGTTCTTCTTGCGCGTGCGGCCGAAGATCGCAGCGACGGCCAGGCCGACCATCGCGAATAGACCGGTCGCTCCCGAGGTTGCCGGGGTCACCGCGCAGCTGCCACCTTCGAGGGTCGCACCGTCATCGACGCCCGCTCCGGCATCGGCGCCCGCTCCGGCATCGGCGCCCGCGTCGACGGTTCCGCCGTCGGGGAGGGGAGCGTTCGCCTTTTCCAAGTAGTCCTTCGCGCCGTTTCCGTTCGCGTCGGTCTTCTCGTTGCCGTCTGTGATGCCGTCGCCGTCGGCGTCGGTATCGAGGTAGTTCTTCTTGCCATCGCCATCGACGTCGTCAGACACCTTGGCCGCCTTGGCGTCGGCGATTTCGTCCTTCGTGAGGATGCTGTCGCCGTCGTCGTCGGAATCGAGGGCGTCGATTTTGCCGTCGGCGTCGGTGTCGATCGCCTTCGCAGCATCGGAGCCGACTTCGACGCCATCCTTGATGCCGTCACCGTCGCTATCGGCATTGTTCGGGTCGGTCCCGAGCGTCTTTTCCTGGGAGTCGGCGAGCCCGTCGCTGTCGCTGTCGGTGTCGCAAACCTTCGACGTCGCGCTGCAGGCGAGCGCACCGCGGCAGGGGTCGTTCGCCGGGTTCGCCGTGCAGGATTCCCCCAAAACGAGCCCACACTTCTTGTCCGAGCCGCAGGCGTTCATTCGGCATTCCGCGTTGCTCACGCAGCCGACGCCTTCGTTGAGGCCGCATTTGCTATCGGTCTTCTCACAGACGCCGCTCTCGCAGGTCGTTGCCGTGGCGCGCGGATCTGCGCTGGCGGACGTGCAGGCTTCGCCGTTGAGCGTCGCCTCGCCGTTTTTCGCCTTCGCGGAGCAGGACCCGGCGCTGTTGCCAACCTTGAGGCAAATGGGCGCCGCCGCCGAACAGCTCGGTGCCGTCGCGCCGCCAAAATCGCTGGCGCAGCCGGTGCACACGCCCGCGGCCGCCACGACCGTGCAGAACGATTTGTTGGGGTCGCCGCAATGAGCGGCTGCCGGAAGGGCGGCGTTGATGCGCGCGGCACCCGCCTCGGCAGCGGCACTGTCGGCGAGACAGTCGTTGTCGGAGTCGACGTCGAGGTAGTCGGGGAGGCCATCGTTGTCGGAGTCGACGACGCAGTTGCCTTCGGCGACATCGAGAACGCCATCGCCGTCAGAATCGCCGGCAGCAACCTTGGCGGTCGCCTGGAAGATGAGCGTGTGAAGAGCCTCGTTTCCGTTACCGGTAAAGGCGTAGGTCGCGCTTACGGCGTCGTCCGCAATGACGGACGTCATCGAATAGAGTTCGTCATCGAGGCGACCATCACCGGGGGCCACGTTCGAGATTTTGTCCCCTTTCAGACCGACGGCTTTGAACGCCGCGTCGGCACCGAAGGAGCCGCCGGTCCAGAGCTCATCGAGAGTGTCCTTGCTCCCATCGTCGGAGCCGCCTGCCGAGGCGCTGAGGGTCGTTCCGTTGACGATGACGGTGCTGTTCTGCTCCCCCTCGGAATACTCCCAGGAAACGGTCGCGCTCATCGGGAACGGATCGGCCCGAACGTCGTTCACGGGGCAGCTGTTCGCAATCGGCTTGGGGAAGTTGATCGTGCCGCCCGCGGCACCGGAACTCCCATTGACCGTCCCGGTTTGTACCGTCACGTTGCGAAGCGGCGCCGCCGCAAGTTCGTAAACGACGATGAGCGTGTGCCCAAGAAGCTTCGGATAAACAAAGTTATCTGCCGGGGAAGTATCTCCGCGCTCATGAATCGGAATATCGACGATATTTCCCGTCGCCGTCGCGCCGGCCGCCGTTTCGACGAGCGGCTTTACGACCGCCGTAACGTCGTTGACGTAGTTCCAAAACGTGTCATCGCGGTGTGCCACCTCGCCGGTAAGCGGGAAGGTCAGGGGCGCATTTGCGGCGCTTCCGAGGATGACACCGCGCGGCGTCGCTGCGATCGGGGAGAGCACACCAGCCGCATTAAGGCCGCCGATGCCGCCAGAGACCAGGAAGGCTTTCTTGACCTTGGCCCCTTTGGGGATCTGGACCTTGACGACACCGCTCGCAAAGGTCGTTTCGCTGCTCGTACCGGCCCAGCTGTCGGCGACGACGCCGCCACGGAGCGCTTCCACAAAGGTCGGATCAAGCGCGGCGGTAGGGGCGGCAGCGGCGACCTTTGCCAGCGAAAGCCCTCCGCAAAGCGCGACGAGTCCGAGTGATTTCAAGAGGCGGCGGCGACGAACGCCGAAAAGATAGGACGTCATAGTGAACCCTCAAGCGGAATCCCGTCACGATGGCGGGCCAAGATAATGCGCAGGAAACCGCGCCTGCGCGCCTGCACCTCTGACGGAAGTGCGCCGCCGCGTCGAAAAAAACTTTCGAGAATGTAGCTTCGGGGCGAAAATGTAGCGTCAGGACGACGATCCGGGCGCGACCAGCCTCGCGACGCCGCGAACGGGTGAGTCTTCAGCCGAGGGAGTCATCGTCGAGCGATGTCGACCCGAGGCGCGCAAGGAGCCTCTGCAGGTAGCGGCGGCTCACCCCTGCGCGACGGGCCGCTTCGCTCACGTTCCCTCCGGTCTCCGCAAGGATCGCCGCGGCGTACTGGGTGTCAAACGCCAGGAGCGATTGCTCACGCGCCTCCTTCAACGGGAGATCCTTCCGTAGCCCCGGCGGGGCGCTGCGGCGCGCTTCCGGGGGCGCCCCGTCGGCGAAGAGTTCGTCGCCGTAGAGCACCACCTGGCGCTCCACGACGTTACGGAGCTCGCGGACGTTCCCCCGCCAGGCGCGCGCCCGAAGTTCCGGCGTGAGCAGCCGACTCGCATCGACCCCCGGACGGAGCTTCGCGATGAAGCGCTCGGCGAGCAGGAGGATGTCTTCCGGGCGCTCCCGGAGCGGCGGGAGCTCGACCTCCACCACCGCGAGCCGAAAGTAGAGGTCCTCCCGGAAACGCCCTTCGTTGACGAGGCGCAGCAGATCGCGATGGGTCGCGCAGACGAGGCGTACGTCGACGGGGCGCTCGCGGCTCTCACCGACGCGGCGGATCGCGCGCGTCTCGACGGCACGCAGCAGCTTGGCTTGAAGCTCAAGAGGCAACTCCCCGATTTCGTCCAGGAAGAGCGTACCGCCGTCGGCCTCCTCGAAGGCGCCACGCCGCGTATCCTGGGCGCCGGTGAACGCGCCTCTCACATGGCCGAAGAGCTCGCTCTCAAAGAGGCTCGGAGTGATCGCGCTGCAGTCAAGGGGGATCCACGGGCCTTGAGACCGCGTCGATGCCGCATGGAGGCTGCGCGCAGCCACATCTTTTCCGGTGCCGGTCTCCCCGAGCAACAGCACCGTCGCATCGGAGCGTGCGGCGCGCTCCAGCAGGGCAAAGACGGCACGCATCGCTGCGCTCTCCCCAAGGAGTTCGCCGAAGTGATTGCTCGTCGAGAGCGGCAGCGTCGGCAGCTCGTCCCGCTGCAAGACGCGGAGCTGGGAGTCGCCCAGGCGGACCATGGCGCCGGGCGGGACGTCGACGTCGCGGACCCGAAGCCCCTGGACCCACGTCCCGTTCGTGCTGCCGAGGTCGATCAGGCGGATGCGACCGCTCAGCACGCGGAACTCGCAGTGCTGCCGGGAGACTTTTGGATCGTTCAGGGTGAGGCCCCCGGAGTCGACGGAGGAGCCGACGCGCGTCGCGACCCCTTTCGGCGTGTGCAGCACACCACGGGAGGGGCCGCCGACGACGGCGATCTCGAGCCGCTGCAGGCGCCCGGCCGGTGCCTGTTCGCGGAACGTCGCTTCCCGTTCCATCACGGATTCCCGTAGGGATTTGGCGGGGGCGTCTTCGCGGTTGCTGGAGCGAACGCGGGCCGCACCGTCGCCGGCAGGCGGGGCGTCGATGTTGGCGCGACGGGCGGCGAGACGCCTCCGTCGACGGCCAGCGAAGGCGAATTTACGGGGAGCGGAGCCGCCGAAGACGGCGGGCTTCCGTTCGCGACCGCCTGCGAATTTGCTGGGAGCGGCGTCGCGAGCGACGAAGCCGACGAAGCGGCCGGCGTCGCCGTCGGGGGGCGGATGAGCACGCCCGCCACGCCGCCGAGCGCCAACGCAAGCAGCGCCAACAGCCCGATGATCCCGCGCAGCGACGTCACGCCCCCGCGCTCCACGCTGGGGGAGGTCGTCGGTTCCGCAACATGCGCGGGAGACGGCGCGGAGTGCTCTGCCAACGCGTCCGTCCGCGAAGCGGGAGACGGCGCGGAGTGCTCTGCAGACGCCTCGCGGGGCGGACTGGCAGCGTCGTCGTGAGCGGCGGACCGGCCTTGATCGGGCCGGCGGAGACTCGCAACGCTCGGCTCTTCCTCGTAAAACTGCCTCAGCGTCTCCCGGCGGGCGTCCAGGCGCGGGCCGACGAGTCGCTCGACGGTCGTGCGTACGTCGAGCCGCGACGCTTCGAGGGGCGTCCCCCGGGTCGCCGACGCCAGCGCCGCTGCAAATGCCCGTGCCGATGCGAACCGCTCGCCCGGCTCTTTCGCGAGCGCGGCGGCGAGGACATCGTCGACGGCGGCCGGCAGCTCGGGGCGAAGCGTACGGATCGCCGGGGCATCGTGGGAGAGGATACGCAGGAGCGTCTCCCCCTCGCTGTCGCCGCGGAAAAGCCGGGCCCCGGAGAGCCCTTCCCAGAGCACAACCCCGAGCGCGAAGACGTCCAGACGGGTGTCGAAGGGCTGCCCTTGCAGGTACTCGGGCGCCATGTAGGCGACCTTCCCAGATCG